>CAIXME010000435.1 GCA_903920425.1 uncultured Pirellula sp.
ATCGACTTTATGAAGCAATCCAAGGCTGTCACTATGGCTTGATTTTGCTGATGCAGGTGACGTTGGTAAGCAGTTTGTTTAGTGCGTCGCGCTTATAGGCACGGCCGCTACGACGATCACCCTAATTCGTCATCTATCGCTTAACATTGCTTTCCCCATACCACTAGAGAACCAAGCTCAGCAAGTTAGTTGTCATCGCCGGATCGCTTTCGCAAACGTCTTGAGAATAGCCGCCATGGATTAAAGTCATTGCGCTACTTCGTTAGTTTGATAAAACCAATGTATTGGCGTATTGGATTCAAATTGTTTTATCATTCCAAATGCCGATAATCCTCGCGTATGTGAACTCACTAGATCATCTAGTCCACTTCGGAGAGCATTTTGGTGGTGGTTGAAATTGGCAGGAAAGGTTTCGAGCCGAGTTACGGGATTCGCGACCATATGGAAGCATGAATATCCAACGCTTTGGCATATCTCCAACACATTGAAAAAAATATATCCGAGATAACCAAGAGTGCATTTCCACTGCTCTTCGATAGGACCGATTTAGCGGATCAAATTCCTCACCGAACAGCCAAGCGAATTCGATATGAGAAACACGATAGGATTAATCGTTTGCCTATTTTGCTTTGCAAACTTACTGTTTGCCCAATCGCATCGAGTTTCTGCCGAACAGCCAGTTGGAATTTGGAAATCCATGAGCTTCCGTTCCGAAGTTCTCAATGAGGAGCGGATACTTAATATTTATCTTCCCGGCGGTTACCACCACAACTCCCAGCATCCACATCCAGTAGTCTACCTATTGGATGGGTCAGTCGATGAGGACTTCACTCATGTGGCCGGACTAGCGGGGCAGAGCAATCTACCTAGGTTGCAAGAATGCGTCGTTATCGGCATCGCCAATGTGGATCGAACGCGGGATTTCACCTTCCCGACGACCGTAGAAAAAGACAAGATGGTATTGCCAAGTACAGGAGGGTCGGCCAAGTTCATCCAGTTTTTGGAGGAAGAGCTACAACCTTTCGTCCAAAGGAACTACAGCAACAACGGGGTGACTACCCTGATCGGCCGATCTCTTGGTGGTTTGTTGGCCACCGAGGTGTTGTTTACAAGACCTGACCTGTTCACCAACTACATCATCCTGAGCCCCAGTCTTTGGTGGGATGACCAATCGTTGTTAAAGCAACCGCCCAAGATCTCTCCATCCATCAAGTCCATATACATCGGCGTAGGCAGGAACGAACACAAAATCATTGTGAAGTCTGCAAAAACGCTGTCAAAGAAAGTACAGGCCCAGCAGTCGGAAGGTTTGCGAGTGCGGTATAAATCGTTTAGCGAGGCAAGCCACGACAATATCTTGCAATTCGCACTATTCGATGCGTTTGATTGGCTGCAATAAGCGATCGCGCAGAGACGATCGCGCAGAAACGATCGTGAAGACAACCGACGGTCCGGATCGCATTCTCAATAGCCATCGGAGTACTTCGCAATGCGTCCTGCGAAAGTAACATTGCCCAATCGTTGTCATCCCAATAGAGTCTATCGTAGAATGAGGTTGATTTCCTTCTGAAACAGAATGGGTGCTGTCACGTGATGGTGTCGCCGGAAGGTCGCTGAGGAGACAGAGTTCAATGACGGTATCTGAAATGTCGCGATACGATTTGGTCGTTTTGGGAGGTGGCCCGGCAGGTGTTAGTGGTGCAATCGCCGCAGGGCTTCTTGGAAAGCGAGTCGCTCTCATTGAAAAAGAAGCGGTTGTGGGAGGAGCCGGAATCAACACAGGTACGATACCGAGCAAAACGTTGCGTGAAACTGCTCTGATGCTTTCCGGTGGACGGTCGCGTAGACTCTTCGGGGTCGATCTTTCGCTTCGGCGAGAAGCGACAATCGCCGACTTTATGTGCCATGAAAAGCATGTAAAGGCGCTCGAACGCCAGCGTTCCGAAGGGCATTTGGCACTTCGAGGGGTCTCTACTTTGCATGGCAATGCAAGCTTCCGCGATTCGCATACGATCCGTATAGTCAGTGCGGGAGACGTTGAGACTTTGGTGCATGGCGAAAAGATCTTGATTGCGACCGGTTCATCACCATTGCGACCGCCAGAGTTTCATTTCGAAGATGATCGCATCCACGACTCCAACGAAATTCTTGAACTGAAAGAGCTCCCGAAAAAACTAGTCGTTATAGGTGCTGGCGTAATCGGCTGTGAGTACGCCGGTACTTTTGCAGCCTTAGGCACCGAAGTTCATCTGGTCGATGGTCGCGATACTCTGCTTCCGTTTCTCGACCGCGAGGTCTCTCGTCGTCTTGTTGACGCGATGACCGAAAACGGAATTCACTTCCATTGGAAAGAGACGGTATTGGAGTGCGATGCGAAGAGTCGTGAGAATGTCGTCATTAAGTTGTCTTCTGGAGCGGCGATTGAGTGTGACGGCGTTCTGGTATGTGCAGGTCGATCGAGCAACACCGCTTCGCTAGATGTTTCTGCAGCAGGTCTAACGCTTGGCAAACGCGGTCTGATCCAAGTTGGGCCAAACTACCAGTCAACGGAGACATCGCACATCTACGCAGCAGGCGACGTTATCGGTGCTCCAGCCCTGGCTGCGACTGGCATCGAGCAAGCGAGAATCGCCGTGTGCCATGCCTTCGATGAGCCTAGAAGTTGCGGTCTTTCGCGACTGTTGCCTACGGGGATCTATACCATCCCCGAAGCAAGTTTCGTCGGGGATACTGAAGAATTGTTGATCGAAAAGCGAACACCCTACGTTGTAGGTCGCTGCAAGTATTCCGAAATTCCACGTGGCGACATTATCGGCGATAACGTTGGTTTTCTAAAGCTCCTCTTTCATCGCGATGATATGCGTCTCTTGGGTGTCCATGTGATGGGGGAGCAAGCGACCGAAGTTGTTCACCTGGGCCTTTTGGCAATGATGATGAATGCCACCGCCGATCTCTTTCAACAAACCTGCTTCAATTATCCCACACTCGGCGACCTCTACAAATATGCTGCCTACGACGCCATGTTCACACGAAAGAATGGTTGACTTAAACGTCTAGGGCGTCCCATTGCTGCAGAGCTCGAATGACGCGATCGATGATGTTGGCCTCAGTTTCGGATGTCGTTCCTATCCCCAGAAAACCTCTTGACGTATGAGCCACAACATGACAGAGCCGCACGATTTCGTCGATCAACTGTTGCGGATTGTAGGAACACGCTTGCCAAGGTTGTTTTTGCAAACTCTTCCCATGTCCTGACAACCAAGGAAGATGTCAAGATTTCGATCCCTTGTCCAAACTTTTCCAAAATTCGGAAGAATGCGCGCAACAAAGTGAGTTCTAACCGGATCTCTCTAGAGAAACCTAGCGAATGAAAACCGACGTGCTTTTCTCCTCCTTGGACCAAAGAAGCCGTCTCGCTTTCGTAGTTTGCTTTTTTCATTAGCCCCCGACGAGCTCGTCTCGTCGGAGCCTAAGGTTCGCTGTTAGAACGGATGATACTGCAGGAAACACTTGATTCGGTTGTTTCTGGCTGCGAACCATTGATGCCATCATGTTGCATTTACTCGGACTAAATCACAAGCAACTGACCTATCGTTATGCAGGTCGAGATTTTCGCTTAACCGACATTCACGGCAAGGTTGTGAACGGAATCCTTGCCTAAGAAAACAGGCTCTTTGTACAATCGAAATACTAAGATTACCCTAGAATGGATTATTGACATGCATCCCTTCCCTCGCAAACTAATGGCACTTTGTACCCTTTCGTGGTGTGTCGTCGGCCACGCCGACGAAACTTGGCAGCCTATTGCACTGCAAGACACAGCCCAAGTAGTCGCTCCGATGACAGGCATCGTGCTTTGGGATGATAACGAGAAAAACACAACCGATGCGATCCAGCTTGAGTATTCCTACGTCGGCTATGATCAAGTCGTCTCGCAAAAGGGTGTTTACGACTGGCAAACGGTGGATGCCAAACTGACGGCGATTGCCTCACGCGGGCATCAAGCGGTGCTGAGGTTCTACTTTGACTATGTCGGTAAGCCTACGACGGTGCCGCCTTACATCAAACAAATGAGCGACTATTCCGAGGTCACGGCCAAGAGTGAAGGCAAGCCGACTGGGTTTTGCGATTGGTCGCACCCAGAGTTGCAAACATTCGTGCTCCAGTTTTACAGCGAGCTTGCGAAACGTTACGACAACGATCGCAGGCTGGCGTTTCTGCAAACTGGATTCGGACTATGGGCCGAGTATCACATTTATGACGGACCTCTGGAACTTGGTAAGACATTTCCTAGCAGGGAGTTTCAATCTCGATTTGCCAAGCACTTGGACGGAACATTTAAACAGCTACCTTGGATGATCTCAATCGATGCTGCAGACGATGGTTGGTCGCCAATGGCAAAGGACGCTTCGCTACGCAGTCTGAGCTTTGGTCTGTTCGATGACTCCTTTTTGAGCAAGGAGCATCCGAAAGTAAACGCTCTGAACTGGCGAGCGTTTGGTGCCGATCGTTGGCAACGCATGCCTGCTGGGGGCGAATTCAGTTACTACAACAAACGGGACCAACGCATGGCACTTGCCCCATCTGGCCCCAATGGCGATAGCTTTGAAAAGGCTGCGGCTCGCTTTCATATCTCATTTATGATCGGTGACGACCAAGCCAAATACCAGTCGTTGGATCGGATACGAGAAGCTGGAATGCAATGTGGTTACCAATTTCATGTAGTACAGCTCGAAAGCAACGGCACGGAGACTCGCGGAACCATAACCAATCGCGGCGTTGCTCCGATCTATTTCGATGCTTATCCCGCCATCCTCCAGTCGGGCAAAGAAGTTCGGTCGACCGTTTCGCTAAAGTACCTGCTGCCAGGCGAGCAGCGTCAGTTTACAATTGCCGCGAAAGCTGACGCGACCAACTTCCTAATCGCCTGCGATCGTTTGGTCGATGGTCAGCATATTCCCTTTACATCGCGTTAAGCGATATCGGCCCGAATGCAATCGATAACGATCAATCCGTTGCTCAGACGACAAATTTCCTTTGGCAATTTCCTCTGCAAATGGCAATCGACGGCGAGTACTTATAATCGGACGCCGTTGGGCACTCCGACCAATCACGTTGCATTGCCGAATCATAACCGCGATCTCGGTACCGCCTGTTGCCTTAACAACGGCACGGGCTCTATGGATATATGCTTGCCAAGATAGTTTTCATGGCTGTTCTTAATCCGGCCGAGATACGTGACGTAGGCGAGCAATCTGTACAATGCGTTTCGCTCGAATGAATGTGACTAGGGATACTCAACAACAATGAGCGAGACTCCTTGTCTAGGAAGCTTGAAGGATAGCTTTCCATTGCCATTGGTAATCGTTAGTTGCTCGTCTGCGTTGATCGTGGCGAGTTGTGAAGCCGATTCGAGTTCCGTGTATTGTTTTGGATTGGGTGCTTTCGGAGAACCCATACGACGCCAGGTATCGTATGGGTTGCTGTGAAACTGATCCACGCGATAGTGTGTTAATTTCGCCGATGTTGCATGGGTTGGAATTCCATCAATCATGAGCTCAATAGCCGCATCGGGACCAGCAATATCGTCATCGTGATAATGCCAAACCATAATAGCAATCTGCTTTTCATCTCGACTCGCAATGGCTGCTACATCCGGCGTACCTCGCGCTCCATTTCGGGTCAATTCTTCTAACTGGATTGCGTGGGAACTCTCTACAAAGACACGCTCACCGTGGACTTTGCTCATCATGCGAAACACATTCATGGCAGCTAAAGGCAAGCCGTTGCTAGCCAGTTGACGGAATCCGGCAAAGTAAGGCTGATCTTCGAACGTGAACGCCCAGGTGAGAGCACCTTCGAGGTTTAGATCATGCTTGGCCGCCAGATCGTGCTTGCGTGCAAAGCTGGCGGCCGTGTAGCTAGAGTACATCGTTCCATTGCGATACCCGTATCGATCGCCGCGACACGCAGCACATCCCTCCGGGTCGGATTCGCCAAGGATGATAGGGAGCGATTTCAATTGAGGGTATTTCGCAATCGATTGGAAGCCCGATTCGATCGCTTGCAAGTGTTTGTTGATACCCATTCGAATGTGCCCCTCGACAAACTCGGGAGAGCCTTTGGCATGAAAGGAAACAAAATCAAGCGGAGTTCCCTTTTCGCCGGTCGAATAGTTTGTTTCTTCCACGCAGTGTTTCAGAAAACTCGACATAAAGTCACTGCCGCCATTGGCGACATCCGGACCACCCACTTTGGCACCAGGTAGAGCGCGTCGGACAGAAGCGATGGCCACATCATGCAGCTTGAAGAATTGCTCAGGTGTTCCTTTCCAATAAGGAATGTCAGGCTCGTTCCAAGTTTGCCAGTACCAAGTGAGAGTCTCCTTTTCACCGTAGCGTTCGACGCAGTGCTTTGTCCATTGATAGACTAGTTCGCCCCATTTGTCATAGTCCTTGGGAGGTTGCGCCCAGCCACAAAACAGTTCCTCAAAGGTAGCACCGGAACCGAATTGGTGTTGGTAGGGATCGGGGTTCGATGACAACGCTTTGGGCATGAACCCAATCTGAACATACGGACGAACTCCTCGTGCAAGATAGGTGTCAAAGATCCGATCCACGATCGTCCAGTCATAAACAGGGTTGCCGTGAATGTCTTCAGTGTAAGCGTTCGTGGATCCCCATTTTAGGGCAGGAGTCCCGTCGCCGGACGTCAACAGATTATGCGTCCTGAAGAATACCATTTGCGGAGAGAGTTCACCCAATTGCCCGAGTAGCTTGCTTCCGTCTTTCATGTAAGCATAGTTGGGTTCGTCGGCTCCAAAAAATCGCCAGATGGGACGCAATGGACCTTTGGATTTCGCAGCATCCACTTGGATCGATACGGGGAATGAGTCTTGTGCAAATCCCGATTGCGACAGCAGGCAGCAGGTCAAGATTTGAACTGCCAGAGTGGTCTTAAGAACCTGGTTGGCAGTCAGAGAGAGAGGATTCATTTTTCAAGTAGATGGGTTCAGAGTAGCAGAGCGTCATCCATAAAGGGATGGTACGTGTTTAAAGTGATCCTAGGCACCCTGCCCACGGAGATTCCATTACACGTACATCGCCGAGTCGACGGTAACTCGAGCGAGTAACGTACTATAGTCATTCTATTAACTCTCAAAAGCACCAGCATCATTTCCCTGATGCTCTGGCCGAGAAACTTTGGCGGTGCAAGGACTAGTTGGTCCGAAACGTTTTTGAGAGACAAGACAATCAATAGAACCAAAGGACAGACGCATTTAAATTGCGATCTGCAATCGCTCTGGTTCTTCGCGCCGCGCACAGATTTCCCAGCCGAAGAGTGAGCGAATCGATCCTGTGGATTCTAGTTTGAAGATGACGAATGATCGTCCAAACGCGAGGGGCCATTTAAGTCAACAACATGCCTCGCAAAATTAGATGAAGTGGACTTTTACTCTGGCGGCATTAGAAGATTGGCTTCCGCAAAGGCTCTGCAGATCCAAGCTAAGGTCGTCGCACAAACCGAGGTTGTGGTAGCCAGCACTGGATGCCCGACTCTGCCAGAGCTTGGAATCCTCAAGCGAAACAAGCTCCGCTTCCTACTTCTTGAGTCTTCGCTTTGATCTAAGTGGTCGTTTCTAAGAAAGCTGCGAGGTACGGCATTATTTTTTCCCGCGACGTCGTTTTCGCAAGAACATCCCACCGAGACCGGCAACGGATGAAATTAAGAGGATCGACGACGGTTCAGGCACTGCAGATATTTCTCGCAATTGGTATGCATTAATCAGGGAAACGTCCTGTCCGAAATTCGAAATGCCTGTCATCCGAACAAGCTGCGTGTTGCTGGTTGCCGTAAAAGTACCTTTAATATGTTGGCCAATATTCGTGGTTCCAATGTTTAGTGGCTGAAACACTCGTTGCGACTGACTTGTTCCTACACCGCTGTCAAACACATTCGAACGGCCAAAATTCCTCCCAAAACCACTAGCATCCCTAGAATCATTGACAAAAGCTTGGAACTCATAAACGCTGCCGACGGTTAATGCGTTGAGATTGATCGTCATGACCGTGTCACCATTTGTACGGTAGACTGCTGAGTCGAGTATCAACTTATACGAAGCGGACAAATTGTTGAAAATGGTAGATGTCCCCCCAAATCCAGGGCCAGTGATGGTGAAATCACCTAGTGGATTGCCGCCTCCGGCGAGGGAAAAAGTAACTCCGTTTATCGTAGTTGAACCGTTGTGTACACTCCAGGCGCGAACAAGACTACCCGTAGTCGAAACATCTAAGTCACTTGATATCGTCACAGGCGGCTGCCAAAGAATATCGGCCCTTGCTTCTATCATCGAAAAAGCGACGAGCGAACAAGCAATCCACCAATAAACAATCATGGCACAATACGAACGACTCATTTTCACACCATTAACGCTTCTGATCTTCCAACAAACACTTAACTGTCTCTAAATGCCGCGACGTGATAAATGTGTTACATGCCATCCAGAAAATTTTCCTTCGATGCGAACAGATTCCTTGGTTGGCTCCGCCATAGGCGAATAGCTACCGGTATCTCGATTCGGCCAGGGGTGGGGGGCCTCGTATCATTCGGACGACAAGGGAAACCCGCTTCTCGTATACTTCGACCCTCGTATTTATGCTGACAGTTCTCTTTCTGGCATGTCTGAGCAACTGCCCAAACCCAATGCTTGATCGATTTCCTGTTCGCCCAAGGTTTTCCGTCCAGTTAAAAAATCCTTGAAACAACTTCGCCCCATTACGGCAACTACTGGTTTTGGGAGAAAGCAATGGGCAAGGAAGCTGCCTGCTAGGGTACGGCCCTTGGTGGTTTCGGGCCGTTAATGGAGCTTTATGCCTTTCCCTTATCTCCGCTTCTGTCAGGGCGTTTTGACTCTAACTTTGTTGAGTTCGGTCCAGACTTCGTGGTCAAAGGGTTTCGGCGATAGCTCAATGGCAACCAGGTGCTTGTCGCCTTGTTCCGTTTTTTGTACCCGCGCATTGAGGCAGATCCAGTCTTTGGTTGCGAAAGAATCATAGATCCTAAGCCTGCCGCGGAAGCTGTCGCCGTCACGCATGAACACGGCGACCGGCTTTTGCAAAGCGTCTGGATCTCTCTCGCCCCCTTGGGCCACAGCGCGAGACAGTCCGTGGAAATAGGTTTCGATCAAGTCGGCAAGCCTTTCCTCGGTCAACTGCGGGGCTTCATCGATTTGCCACACCATCTTGTAGGTCCAGAACTCGGCGCTGTCCGGTTTGGACCATCCAGGTGCAAACCGGATGTCTTCGTAGCCGTTGAATTTGATCGAGGGTGCAAAGGAGAGCGGGAACAGTATTTGTTCAGCACGCCAATCATCGGGCGCATCCAGGATCTTCTCAACTACGTTCTTCCGTTGTTCCTGTGACGTTTTCTCGCTCCTCAGGCCGTCCTTGGTAACGTTGGAAAATGATTTGCCATTGAACCGAAAGAGTCCGCCAGAAAAGCCACACCAAAGTGTTCCGTTGCGGTCTTCTAGCATTGCCTGAAGTCCAAAGTAGCGAGTCCAATACGGCCGGTCGGTCTCGTCGAACAGAGTGAAACGATGTCCGTCAAAGCGATACGCTCCGACGTGCGTCGCGCCAATCCAAAGTTCACCGGCCCGGGTTTCATAAATCGTGTAGATATCGTTTTGGCTCAGTCCTTTGATTTCCGGAAAGGAGGTGAACTTGTTTCCATCGAAACGGCAGATGCCACCGTCTCCGGTCATATTGGGTTGGTACGATTGCATACATGCAAACCAGATATTCCCCTGCCCGTCTTGCAGGATGCGGTTAACGGTGTTGCTGCAAAGGCCATCTTCCTTGTCGTAATGAGTAAAAGTCTTGCCGTCAAATTTGAAGGCACCGTAGCCGTCGGTGCCAAACCACAGGTTGCCATCCCGGTCGTGAAGTCTCATCGCAGGCCTACCGTTGAAGATGGCATAGGACGACGTTTCCTTTTCGACGAACGGGACTTTGAATTCGACAAAATGGTTGCCGTCGAAACGGTAAACGCCATGATTCATGTTGGCCCAAATATTTCCGTCCCTGTCTGCGCGAACTCCGCCGCCGCCAGCAGGCAAAGCGCTGCTTGTACCGGGCTCAACTGCAGGCAGTCCATCGGCTTTCCCGAATCGTGTAATTGATTTTCCGTCAAACCGGCAAATCCCTTCGTGAGTGCCCATCCACAGATTTCCATCTTTGTCTTCCGCAAAGCTCGTGACAACAGTACTGGGCAATCCCTCTTTGGTCGAAAACCACGTTAGCGCTTTTCCGTCGAAACGAACTGCACCATTTGCCGTCGTCCCGAACCATAGGTTTCCTTTTTTGTCCTCGTGCGCTGCGACTACATACTGAGCGATTCGGTCGGTATCGGACATTTTCAGATCAAGAGTTTTCCTGATCCAGTCCGTTAACTTTGTTCGTTCTGATTGGGATGGTTGAAGGTCGTCTGCTGGTGGCATCACGTGATTTTCCAACTGCTCGACAACGGCTGCGTAAACGCCGCGAAGTTTCACAAGATCCGATTCGCTTTGGGCCTCAAGAAAATCGAGTCCTTCCATGGATTTCGGTGCGTGACAATCAGCGCAGTATTTCACAAGCAACGGCCGAATCGACTTCGCAAACTCGCCGAATGACTCGCTGCGTGGAATTGCCCCGAGACGTAACGGTTCTTGCGCGCCCAGCGATACCACGTTTGCGACAAAAAGAATGATGGAAGAAACGATAGATTTGTACACAAATAAACTTTCTGGAATGGTTGAAGATGCAAAGTATTTGGGAACCTGGCTGGAGTCGGCGAATTCACGAATCACTTCCAAGGGCCCTTCTTCGTTACTGGGGAAATCGACCCTCCGTCGTATCGAAAGAGCCCGAATACACCGCCAATCCAGATACGGCCTTGCCGGTCTTCCATGAAACACTGGACCGCACCGCTGTTGAGCCCGTCTTCCCAATTGAAATTGGTAAAGGACTTGCCGTCGTAGCGATAAATGCCTGAGTGCTCAATTGGAAACCAGACGTTTCCCGATCGATCCAAATGCAGTTTCCACGCTTCCGTTCCGATGACACCATCAGCCTCGGTGAAGTGCTTGAATGATTTGCCATCCCAGCGGCAAACACCGTTGTGATGAGTTGCAAACCAAAAATTGCCGTTCTTATCTTCCATGATATCGTTCAAGGAATTGTGGCAGAGACCATCTTTCTCGGAGATGTTAGACAGGGATTTCCCATCGTAGATGTATGCACCGCCATTGGTTGCAAACCACATTTTCCCGTGGCTGTCTTGGAGGATGGCGTGCACAATCTTCGCACTGGTGACGCCTCGTGAAGGATCTGGTTCGGACGCGGGAAGTTCAAATGGCGTAAACGATGTTCCATCGAATCGGCTGACTCCGTCCAACGTTCCAATCCAGACTATGCCCTTATCGTCGAGTGTGATGCTCCAAACATCGCTTCCTACAAGGCCATCTTTTTCGTTGTAATTCGTAAATGACTTTCCGTCGTACCTGGTGACCCCTCGTTCGGTTCCGAATAACAGATCGCCGTTCCGATCTTCAATGATTCCTCGAACCGCAACGCCCCCAAAGCCCTGTTCCATCGAAAAATAGGTCAGCGATTCCCCATCGTACCGAACCACGCCGTCGCCGTTTGTGCCGAACCAAAGATGCCCCTTTTTATCTTGGAAGATCCTGCGGATGTAATCGCTGATCCGTTGCGGATCAGGTTGTTGGGATGGATCCCCTTCATTACGTGGTGGTTGTTGCGGAAAGACTTTGCCTAATGCTGGCAACGTGGTCGCTTGTTGCGCCTGGCAATCCATGATCCCGATAGGCGATAAAGATAAAAGCAAGATCGGCAATGGAAACGAAAAGCTCGGAAGGAACAAAGCTGATTTTTTGGGGATTTTCATGTCTTTTTCTCAACTAAATGGCGTTATCGGCAAACATTGATGAACGTTTTGCCGTAGGTTCGATTGCTTGACAATCATCCTAACGATGCTGCGTTACAGCGCACTGGAGATTCGTTTCTTTGCCGCAATTCGAGGGGGGACAAGCCTGTAACGGTGTTGCGTTAGTATGTTTGGCACTCCGCCGTGAGCAACAATGGCCTGAGCAGACACTTGGAATTCGAAAATGATGCCGAATCAGAACACGTCCTGTCCCGAATTGGCCGAATTGACGGCGTTTGCCAACGGTGACCTGACCGATGCAAAGCTAGATCGCATGGCAGACCACATTGACCAATGCGAGTCGTGCGGAACAATCATTGACACGACTACGAAACTGGACGATTCCGAACTAGTCGCTGAGCTTCGAGCCTTGAAGGTTCAGGCCGCAGACTTGAACACGACGAATGAACGTCACTCTCAGTTGGTTCCCATACAACTATTAAAAGCAGCCCGTGACGCCATTGATCCCTTATCGTTCCCTGTCTCATTGGATTCGGGTAAACGACTTGCAAACAAATTGAAGAGCGGCCCGGTTCGACTCGGACGTTTTGAATTGCTGTCCGAACTCGGCGTCGGTTCGTTTGGGTATGTCTTCAAGGCGCATGATACGAAGCTCAACAGGTTCGTCGCAGTAAAAGTTCAGCGCGCAGGGACGTTTGCGACAGATGAAGAAGTCGAGCGTTTTGTTCGCGAAGCTCAAAGCATTGCACGGCTAAAGCATCCAGGTATCGTGACCGTTTACGATACGATTCGTTCTGAAGAAGATGTCTGTTATCTCGTGACCGAGTACGTCGAGGGGGAGTCTCTTGAAGAAAGGCTGAATTCAAAAGAATGGAGTATGGACGAATGTGCCCACTTGATTGCAGCGATTGGTGATTCGCTGCAATACGCTCATGAAAACGGAATTATCCATCGTGACGTCAAGCCTTCTAACGTTTTGGTAGATGGGCTTGGAAAGCCGCACTTGATGGACTTTGGTTTGGCGAAACGCGAGCTCGACTTTGACGACACCATGACATCCCAAGGCAGAATCATGGGAACGCCAGCCTACATGTCGCCCGAACAAGCCTCCGGTGATTCTCGAAAAGTCGATGCTCGAAGCGATGTTTATAGTCTGGGCGTAATGCTATACGAAATGCTAACTGGTGAACGCCCATTTCAGGGCAACCACCGAATGTTGTTGCTTCAGGTGGTCGAAGACGAGCCGCGATCGCCGAGAAAACTCAATGCGACTATCCCACTTGATTTGGAAACGATTTGTCTTAAGTCGCTATCGAAATCCAAAGCGCAGCGTTACCAAACGGCTGCGGAAATGTCGGAAGACTTGAGAAGGTTTACTCATCGCCTGCCGATCAAGGCGAGGCCCTTGGGTAGGTCTGAGAAGCTCTGGCGTTGGTGTCGCGCCTTTCCTTTGGCGGCAAGTCTGTTGGTCGCGGCTCCGCTGGTATCCATCGGTGGATTTGTTTATCTGTCATGGCTATCGACTCATTTCGTCCAAAGTACGGCGTTGGAAAGTACTCGCATGGAGGCCAATATGCTGGAGGATATCAACGACTACTACAGTGAAAATGTGATCGGACGAATCGATCAAAATCAAATCCCTGTCACGCACAAGTACGCTTCCACACCGAATTCGCTACCGCTCCCCTTCACTTTTATGATTGAAGCTGGGCGTCGTATCACGAATAACGAATCGGGCATGCAAGTCAAGATTTACAGCGACTATCCGTGGCGCAACGACAGCGGGCCTCAAAACGATTTTGAAGCTACTGCGATTCAAGCTTTAGGTCTCGGCTGTCGAACGGAAATTTCGAAACGAAGTGATTTGGTGACAAGCCAAGTGATCGAAGAAAATCTTGATGGTCGTTCTTACTATGAATTTGGTGAGGTGGATGGCAAGCCCATGCTTCGATACGCCCGTGCTCAAATCATGAAGCAGAGCTGCGTCGAATGCCATAACAGAGAAACGGCCAGCCCCAAACGCGACTGGGTGGAAGGGGATGTAGCTGGTGTGCTTTCCATAACAAGGCCGTTAGCGCGAGACATCGAATCAACACGATTGGGCCTCCGGAGCGCATTCAATCTGATTGCTGGCGTCGCATTGATGTTGACCGGTTTGACGCTGGTTGTTTTCTGGACGGCAAAACGCCGTTCTACAGATAGTTTGGTAGCGTAACATGACGATCACAACTATGGCCGCAACAGGGCACAACAATAATCGAGATGCCAAAGACACGAATCAAACTTCGCTGAGCCTGATCTTGCAAGCCACCGGGCGCGATCCTGTAGCTTGGGAGAGGTTGGTCAGCATCTACTCTCCACTGGTCTACTTTTGGTGTCGGGAGTCTGGCCTGTCCCACGCGGATCTGCAGGACGTTTTTCAAGAGGTTTTTCATGCCCTTGCTCGCAATCTCGATAAATTCCGCCCTATTGAGAACGGTACCTTTCGTGGCTGGCTCAGGACATTAACAAGAAACAAATTGAACGACCATTTTCGCCAAGCTGGGCTCGAACCCAAACCTGTAGGTGGAACGGAAGCCTTGAATTTTTTGAAGAATTTTCCAGCCGCAACTCGGCAACGATCCACTTCGAATCATTCTTCAGCCATCAAGTTCGCTGACCCGTCAAACGAACAAGTCATCGTTGATTCAACACTCTGCCATGCGCTTTCCAATGTCCGAGTAAACTTCTCTGAGCAGTCATGGAAGGCATTTTGGATGGTAGTGGTGGATGGGCGTGAAACGGCGGATGTCGCGAATGATCTGGGTATGCTGCCTGGAGCCGTTCGAGTTGCGAAATCTCGCGTTCTCAAACGCCTTCGTCTGGAGCTCGGCGATTCCATTGACTAGTGCGTGCGAATCGGTTCGCCTATCGATTTTGAAACAGACGAAAAGAAATTACTCTAAACGTATTCGCCCTGGTCGGTGGTCAAACGAAAGCAAGGGTCCGCTCGCTTTAGTAATCCACTAGTGCGGGACGCGGCTCCGATACCTGAGAATCACCTTTCTGTCGTCCAAGCATCGCTGGAACGTCGAGCCCTTCGATACCGTTGATCAAATGCCCTCTTTGCCAAAGACTTGGTTCGGAAGTCCTTCTACGAAATACCAGC
>CAIXME010000436.1 GCA_903920425.1 uncultured Pirellula sp.
AACTTGCGTCAACGCGTCGAGGTCGGAAGCATGAAAATAGGTTCCACCGGTCTTTTCGGCCATTTCTCGCAGCAAATCTTCATCGATCCGAAATTGGGCTGGAACAAGCACCCGTCGACCATATTCGTCTTCTTGAGGCATAGGAACCACGCCATTTCGACCAATACCGATCGTATACAGCTTGATCCCTAGCTCCTTGGCGATCGATGCTGCTTCACGAGGATCGACCGATCCTGCGTTGTTGTCGCCGTCGGTCAATAGCACGACGACTTTACTTTTCGCTTTCGATTCTCGAACACGATCGAGTCCCAAGGCAACTCCATCTCCGATGGCCGTCGCCAATTCTTCGCTCAGCGTCTGCTCGTTGATCACGTTACCCTTGCGATCGCGAATAGGCTTTGGAATCTCTAGCCCCTTTACGATATCGATAAGCGCACCGTGATCGAGAGTAAGCGGGCATTTGCTATCGGCAAAACCGCCAAAGGCGACCAGCCCTACCAAGTCATCTCTTCGACCTTTCAGCCCACGCAAACGGGAACCTTGAACGAATTCTGATATCACATGCTTTACGGCCGTCAATCGATTGACGTCCTGCCCATTCAATTGAAAATCGAGAGCGTCCATGGAACCGGACACATCCAGAACCAGCTCAATCGCAACCCCTTGACCTTGCACCCTCGATTCAGATTTACCAGACTGCGGCCGCGCCAACGCGAGCACGATCAAGCAAAGCCCAACGGCATAGATCACCGGCAAGAACCGCTTGCATCGTTGCATGAAGGTGATTGGTATCGCCTTCAGATCGGCGATACTCGAATACACGGCAGAGGGTCTTCGTTTCGCTCTCGAAACGTACCAAACCAATCCGATGACGACCGGTCCCAGCAAAAACCACCAGGCTGATTCAAATCGAAAAGAGTCCATGCTTAGAGGCCTCCTCCCATGTATCTCGAATCATCCGCGAGATGGGAATCGACCGACGACGCGCGTGCGTCTGGCGTTTTGCCATGAACCTCGTCAGCCGGAACAGGATCTACTGGCTCTTTTGCTTTTGCGACCTCTGGCGGTGACAACTGCGATTCGATAAACAATTTTGCTCGCGAAATCGCGTCGTCGATCTGTTCGTTATCAGGCAACTGCGCCGCGTACTTGACCATATCAGCCGCTTCTAAAAAATCTTGAAGCATACCGGCTTGTTGAGATGAAAAACACGATTTCCCTCTCGCCTCCACCAGAAACTCGGCCGTCGTTTGCTCTGGAGCCTTTAGCCCAGTACTACCTTCGATATACTGCCGCACTATACCAGTCAACCGAAGGTAAAAATCCTTGAACAAGCCTTTGGCCGGGAGTTGCTCGGCAAGAAGCTGTTCCATCTGCGCCTTGGCTATTTCTTGCGGACTCTGCAGGGGCAGCATCGCAGGATCGATTTTCCTGCCCCGCGTGAGCCACAACAACAGTACAAATGTCAAAACCAAAAAGGCCGAAGGCAAAATCCAGATCCACCCCGTAGTGCCATCGATGGCCTTGGGCGCAACCATTGGTTCTAGATTTGCCAAGTCTGGAATGGCATCGCCGAGCTCAGAAGTGATCGTCAGCTCAATCGGCTCGGACACGATTTGCGATCGTTCACCGAACGCTTCTGAGCCTTCTCGGTTGTCGATAAAATCAACGGCAATAGAACGGATCAAATGGATGCCGGCATGCACAGGCTCCAACTGGTATCGGAACAGCCGACCATTTCGCGGCACCATCACTCCGGAAAGATCCCTGTCCTTTTCGCTGAAATCGCGCACCAGAAAATCACCCACCGCCTGCCCAAATGGAGGTCGCTCAATGGTGATGTTGTCTTGCCCTATCACCATCAATTCCATTTCCACGAGATCGGACAGTCGCGGCTCTTTGGGTGTTACCCTAACCACGAGCTTGACGGGTCCCTTCTCCGTGGACTTTTCAATCCATTGTTCCGATTGATTCACAGCGGTTGCCGGTTCCGAAGTGGTTCCAATCGGATTCGATTCGCCATTGCATCCGGGAAACAACGACAAAGCTACGATTGCAACCATCAACCAGGCTGCTTTCAGACGCAGGGAGAACACGTTCATCGTTGGTGTTCTCGCATTCGAAAGAATTTTTGCAAACTGTGAGCGTATGAGCTATCAGTACGAATATCCAATCGATCCACATTCGCTCTTCGCAAACTAGCCGTCAGCGACGACTCTCTCTCTTGGGCCGCTCGAGCAAACAGTGCTCTCACCTTCGGATGGCGGGTATCCAACTCGATCAACTCATCCGTTTCGGCATCGCGTAACGTGATGAAGCCAACGTCTGGTATTTCCTGTTCGCGAGGGTCTTGCAAGGTTACAGCGATGCAGTCGTGACGTTGGTTTGCAACCGCCAGTGCTCGTGAGCAATCTGGGCCGAGAAAATCGCTCATAACGAAGACAACACAACGCCGGCGTTGCACGCGTCCAAGGTACTCTAACGCCTTCGAGATGTTCGTCTCGGCTTTGATGGGTTCGGTCGCGAGCATCTCGCGAATCAGCCGCATGACGTTACCACGTCCTTTTCGCGGCGGGACGTATTTGACGACGTCATCTGCGAAAAACATCAATCCCACTTTATCGTTGTTTCTGAGCGAGGCGAACATCAGCACCGCAGCCACCTCGACAGCCGTTTCCATCTTGCTGATCCGTTGCGATCCAAATGCTCCCGATGCAGAGATGTCGACCGCGATGAAAACGGTCAATTCCCGCTCTTCGCAAAACGTTTTGACATAGGGAACTTCAGACCGAGCGGTCACGTTCCAATCGATGCTGCGAATTTCATCCCCCGGAACATACTCGCGGACGGCGTCAAACTCCATGCCGCGTCCCTTGAACGCGCTCAAGTACTCACCCGCTAGCAAATCGTTGACTTGCCTGCGCGCAACGATCTGGATGCGTCGTACTTCCTTTAGGACTTCTTCGAGTTCTCGTGCAGCCATAAGATGCGTTATGGAACCGGTACGGATTCTAAAACCTTGCGAACGATGTCATCGGAATTCAATTCCTCTGCCTCTGCTTCGTAGGACAAAAGTATCCGATGTCGGAGCACTTCAAATGCAATATCTTTGACGTCTTGCGGCGTCACGTAACCGCGACCAGCCAGAAACGCATTTCCACGCGCAGCAAGACAAAGATTGATCGACGCACGAGGCGATGCACCGCATTGAATCAAGGGTTTGAGCTCTTTTAATTTGAACTCCTCGGGACGACGTGTGGCTGCAACGACGTCCAGCACATAGTCTTTTACCTTGTCATCCATATAAAGCGATGCCACGGTACGTTTGATCTCAACCAGTTGCTCATAATCCAGAACCGGCTGTACGTCGCGGCGAATATCATCTAGCACAGCATCGACAACCTTGCGCTCATCGGCCTTGTTCGGATAGCCAACCACAACTTTCAACATAAAGCGGTCGACTTGCGCTTCGGGCAATGGATACGTCCCCTCTTGCTCGATAGGGTTCTGTGTTGCCAACACCAGGAACGGATCTTCTAAAGGATAAGTCTCGTCGCCAATCGTTACCTGATGCTCTTGCATCGCTTCCAATAGAGCCGACTGGACCTTGGACGGTGCACGATTGATTTCGTCCGCCAGAATTAAATTCGCGAAGATCGGCCCTTTGCGAGTCCCAAATGATCCTTCCCGCGGATTGTAGATCATCGTGCCAATCAAGTCGGCGGGGAGCAAGTCAGGAGTGAACTGTATACGATTGAATTTGCAATGGATCGCGCTCGCCAACGCCTTGATTGCCGTCGTCTTGGCCAATCCAGGCAGCCCTTCCAGCAAGACGTGCCCCCCGGTCAGCAACGCAATCAACAGCCGAGATAGCATCGCATCTTGCCCGACCAAAACCTTTCGCACCTCAGCCCTCACGCGATCCAGTTGATCGGAGTGCTTTAGCACTTGCTCCTTAATTCTCTGAACGTCCACACTCATAAATCCGATGAACCTTTGTCGTTCCCAATGTGAGAAATAAATAAATGTCGTTCGCCAAGCAATCGCCCCTGAACAAGAACCTGTTCATGGCAATTTCGAACGCGACGCCACGCTAAAGATACTGTACCAAACCAGTGCGGAACGGGTTGCTGCTTTTAAAAGCCAACCGATGCACTGTATACAAATCAAACCGTAGACAAAACAACCGATCGCTCTCGCGTGTTGTTACGCTGAGCGAGTCGTTGCAGTTCGAAGCTTACTTCTTGAGAGAGTTCAAGTAGTCGACAGGAATCGGAATCCCTTTGAGAGTTCCTTCTACGACGATGTTGCGTCCAACAATTCCTTGGAACCGGCAAACGATCAGACGAGGCTTGCGAACTTTCAGCAGTTCGCACATTACGACAAGCCGATCGCCAGGCAAAACGGGGTCGCGAAATCGAACATCTTCGAGTCCGCCAAAACCCACCATAGAATCACCCAACAGCTTGTACTTGTGGGAGCAATAGCAGCATACTTGTGCCACCGATTCCAGCATCACCACTCCGGGCATCAAAGGCATGCCTGGCATG
>CAIXME010000437.1 GCA_903920425.1 uncultured Pirellula sp.
CTGGCGGCGGTCTGCTGGATGCTCGCGGTCCCTTGCCTACCCCTTTCTGATCCGGCAGGTCAAGCGATGGCGGTGCCTCGCTGGGAGTTTTGGCTGATTGTCGCTTCGGTTCCCTCCACGATCCCGTGGCAATGGACCGGCGGCCTCGACAGCATCGTGTGGACGGATCGGTTGCCCCTCTTTGCATGGGCCGGCGGATGGTTGCTCGCAAGCGGACTTGTCGGGTGGCCACTGGTTGGCATCGATGGGCATCGAATGAGGCGAGGTCGAATCGAGTGCGGGTTGCTGTCGATTTTGGTTGGTTATCCGATCCTCGGTTTTCTGGTTTTCGCAAACGGCTCGCTACTCGGACTCGATCACCAAAAGCCCTGGCTTTCAATGGTGATGGTGGTCTCTGCATTGATCGTGACCGGGGCATTGTGGTGGATGCGATCCCGGTTGGATAGCCATGTTGAAGATGATGCGAATCGTACGGATGCAGAGCTGTCCCAAGATGCTCTCGTCGATCCTAGTTTTCGATGTGCCATGTATCGACGCTTGGTAGGACTGTTCGTTCTCGGGTTGATCTGGCTTGGCGGTGTCCAAATCTACGGATCCACTATTCCGAGCCAAGATCATGAAGTACGCGAAACGTCATGGTGGCTTGCAAAGCACTCTGTCGACGATCAACTCATCCGTGTGCGCTACGACAATCTGTTAGCCAACGGTCCATCGTTAGAGGCGATGCCGATCGTCGCGACCACTTGTTTGCATTCCTCTCTCAGCAGACTGTGGACGAGCCATAGCACGCGGAAAACGGAGCAGGATGCAACGCATGTTGAGCAGCAGAACGAGCAATCGCGACTGTTGGCTTCGCGGCAATTGGGTGCGTTGACCGGGAAAGTGCTGCAAGCATCGCTCGGAATCATCGGGCTTGGATTGCTTGGCCTGCACCTGGCTCGACGGTTTGGAATCCTACCTTCCCTGTTGGCATGCTTCCTAATCGTTGCAACGCCCGGCATATCGGAGCTGGTCCGATTCGGCCGTGCCGAGTTCCTTGTCGGTGTTTGGCTAGCAGTATGGTTGATCTGCTATATGGATCGCCGCGAAAGCGGAACGCAGACGCCGAACTTCGCCGGTTGGTTTCTGCTGGCGGGGCTTTGTTCGCTCAGCTACTCAGCGATGATCGTCATCGCCTTGCCCGCAGTTGGATTTGCGTTGTGGGAGCGAAGATCACGCGAGGTTTCAACGCGTTGGAATGGGATGCAAACAATCGTATGTCTGTTCGCAGTATTGATCTCCATCGCAGTACCGCTTCGGAATACGATCGTCACTGGCGACCCATTGTATCCTTGGTTGAGTGTGCTCGCCGAGCCGTGGTTGCCTTCCCAGAATGCATCGGTGCAGCCGTCGCAAACGGCAGCATTGATTCGCAATGCATACCGCATACCTTCGGAGACGATCGCAGAGCAATTGCAATCGGCACAGCAAGAAACAGAAGGTATGTCGCATGAACCAGCTGGCGAATCCAACGGCGAATCGAAACGCTCGTCGACATCGCCATATCGAATTGCTAACGCCATCGATGGTATCTCTCGGTTGTTATGGAATTCGACTGCGCATGGTTTGTTGTTGATCCCGCTCGCGGTCGTGGGATTATGTGCGTGGAGGGACGGACAGCGTCATCGATTGGTACTGATTCCTGCCATTTGCTTTTTGGGATGGGGAATCGCATGGTGGGGTTTCACACCGCGATGGGACCGAGATTGGGTTGGAATGCTAATCCTGTTGGCATGGCCCGCAGCGATGGGAACTCGTTGGTTCATGGACCGTGTTCACTCAGCATGGTTAGGCATACTCGGAGTCGTCGTATTGTGTTGGTCGGTTTTAGTCATTCCTGTATGGCCCATGTCGGACAATCGGCTGTTGGTCGCAATCGACGAGATACGATCAAGCGATCCTGGGGCGAAGGGAGCTTCGACGAGTGTTCCAAGGACGGGCAAACCTGACATAGCTGATTCGGAAACAGATGCTGCCGAGTCGAATCGATCGGAGTCTCGTTATGTCGATGTGCTGAATCGCTATCTAGTGACGTTACCAGCGTCGCAAGAGGTCCAGCTCGCGGTGATCGGTGAGCTTGATGACTTTGATATCATTGCCAAAACCATCTCATGCGACCGATTCGATGCGCCGTCGGTTGCGTCCGTGTCGGAGATGGACGCGGTGCAATGCAGACAATACTTAAGCCAGCAATCGGTGTCGCATGTCGTGATTGTCTGGTCGGGCGTACTTGCTCTCGAGAAATTAACGAACGTGTCGAAAGAGCAAAAATACCGACGTTTGATTGATGAATTGAATGCCGACGGGACCTTGAAACGGGTTGCTTGGGAAATGAACCCGTCTGTCGCAGAGTTATTCGAGGTGAACAACCAGTAGTCGATTGCTACAATGGGATCTACCCGTAGCGGAACTTGTGAAAGTTCCGTTGAAGATAACTCCGCCAAACCGCCAAGAAAACGAAACCCGCTACGAATACAAAACCCGCGAGATATACGAAACGCTGGCGGACGGCACATGGAATGTGCCTGCTACTTTGAAAACCAAACCACACATCCGCCACCGGAAGATTCACATCTTCCGCTACGTAATCCAATCGAATCGCGATAAACTATAACCCGTCATTCTCAAATGAATCCATACCGAGGAGCATCGATGCAGAGCCCAAAATCATCGCAATCGTTATCGTTGAGATTCAGGACGATTGTTCTCGCGTTCTGCATGTTGGTTGTTGGCTCGACGGCTTTCGCGCAAGTTTCCTCGAGCGAAGTGAATGCGTTGGCTCGTGAAGCGGCCGCGGCGCGTGAAACTGCATTGGCGAATGCGACGAAGCCGGGAGAAGGTGTCAATTTCTTTTCGTTGTTGGTCAAGGGCGGGGTTTTCATGATCCCGCTCGCGATGGTGAGCTTGATGGTTGTCACCTTCGTCTTCGATCGACTGATCGGCTTGCGGCAGGGTCGGTTGTTGCCAGGGAAATTTCGCAACGCGTTATTGAAACTTGCTCGTCAAGGAGAACTCGATCCGCGCGCGGTATACAAGCTGTGTGGCGAGTATCCATCGGCGGCGGCAACGGTTGTTCGCGCGATGGTATTGCAAACGGGGCGACCGCAATCCGAACTGCAGTCAGCAGTATCGGAAGCGACGCAGCGCGAAGCGGACCGCGCCTACGGGAATGTTCGATGGTTGAACTTGGCTGCAGGTATTGGCCCGTTGTTGGGGCTACTGGGTACGGTTTGGGGATTGATCCAAGCGTTCCACGACACGACAAAATTGGCATCGGGGCAAAGCCGAGCGGATTTCTTGGCGATCGGTATCTATGAAGCGTTGGTGACAACATTGGCAGGATTGATGGTAGCGATCCCGGCAACGGTCGCATCGCATTATTTCGAAGCCAGGATCACCAGGATGTTCGGAAACATCGAAGAGCTCGCAGCCGAATTGATGCCACGGTTAGAACGCTACGAAGGCCGAACCCGCTTCGAACCAATAGGCCGCGAGTTGGTAGCAAGAGAACTGTTCACAACAACAACAGCAACAACCCTATCCCCCCACTCGATCCCAGCAAGAGTAAAGGCATAGGGGGGAGGCTTAAGGCTAAAGGAAAACAGCCGGTTTTGCTTGTCCGATGGGCGATGTGGTTCGGGTTTTAGAACCCCGATAGGGGTGGCATGTGGTAGCCATGGGTGTAAACCCATGGTTTACGTGCCGAAAATGTATCAAGAACCCCAACGGGGTGGCACGAGCCCGCGCTAAAGGCTGTTCGGTTTGACCTAACGCCTAACGCCTAAAGCCTCACTCCGGTCTAAACCCATGGTTTGGCCGCCGGTCTTCGCTCTGGAACCCCAACGGGGTGGCACGAGCCCGCGCTGAAGGCTGTTTAGCCTTCAGCCTGATACCTACCCCCCCCCCGGTCCCACACTCACCGTCACCTTAACCCGGTCACCCAGTGCCTCAAATGCCTTCTGCACGGAAGCTAAATCGAC
>CAIXME010000438.1 GCA_903920425.1 uncultured Pirellula sp.
CGGGCGTTTGCATAGGTCAAAGCAAATCGCTCGCGGGATCTTGTCATTACAATTGCTCCACGGAGCCAACCACATCTTTTCGCTTAATCAAGCGTACATCAAAAAGGTCGTCCACATCTTCGGAGGCGATCCGCCAAAGTTTTCCGGAGGACTCCGTACCAAGACGATGGATCGTTAATGCCCGGCTGTTGGCAACGCCTCCAAAGGCAACGTCGACTTGAATGGGTTGCAAACCAATCTTCTCAGAACTGCAATCGAGCGTGTGAACCTTAGCGTCCGGTTTCACTCCCAACTTGCGAAAGGCATCCGTCTCTTCCAGATTCAAGCTTTTCAGCAAATCCCAAACCGCATCCGCGTCCTGGCGACCATCATCCGTGGTACTACCCTCGAGGATAACCTCGCCCTGCAGCCGCACTTTGACAGGCACGAATCGAGCCGCGAAAAGCGTTTCGCAGGTCAATGACGAGACCAACCCAATCGCAATCAAAAACGTACTGCAGCGTATCATGGCGAACCTCCCACGTTTTCGGAATTCTCAATCCATCCTTGCAGAATGAGAGAACGGCTCTCATTGGCCGTTCTCAGATCTCACAACACTATAACGTCCCGTTCGGCAGATTTCTACATCGCGACCGATCCGTTCCCAAACGACGCCCATCAAATTCACTTCTGCGGCGCAACCACCATCGGAATACTCTGCGAATGGCTGTTAAACTCGGGAGCGTACATGCATTCGATACTGGCCATTCCAGACGGGTAGTTTCCCGCGTGCTGGATTCGCAACGTGTATTCGAAAACGTACGTCCCTTTCCGGAGGTAATCGATGAAAAAGTGTGAAGCGGTGTCACGTGTGCTTTCGTAATACATCAGCCCATCTTGGAATTTATACTGGCTCAACACGTTCACTGGCTCCGTGCCGCTACCACGATGGTCCTTGAGGTGGACGTATTCCATATCACGGTCCGTCCTCAGTACAATCCTACAAACCAGCTCATCGCCAACATGGAGCGTTCCCGTAACCGCCTCCAAGACAGGGCCTTCCTTTGTCAAAACCCGCTTGAAGAGGGTTTTCTCAAGTTTCAATGGCGTTCCATCGTGCGGCGTTACCTTGTCGATGTCCTCCAGGTACTGCCAGTGGATGCTTCCCCAACTCACTCCCTCATCGGTCTTGGTCAGAGTCACTTTACCCATCTCTGGCTTGATTTCCCCACGTCCAAATTTTTGCTCATAGAAACCAGTTCCGGCTTCTACTTTTTCAGGTACAAGCAATTGATCTGCAAGCTGGACCTGAACCAGAGCATCCGAACTCAACATTTTGGATCCGCGTAAAAGCAAAGCATAAACCGCGTCTGCAGTCCCTTTGGTGGTCTTCCAATTGGTGGTCTGTTTTTGCTTCAGCAACCAAACCTTGCAATTCTCTACGGAGTCGGCATCGTCCGCCACCAGATCAAACGCTTCGATCATCAACGCTTGCGTTTCAATCTCGGCATGGTACCACCACCATGATCTCTCTGTGTCTCGCCAAAACATCCCCATCTCTTCGTTGGAGACGGAATTCTCTTTGAGGCTTGCGAGGATAGCTGCTGGGGTTTCTGTATCTCCAATCCGTTTTAGTCCAATCGCGATATGGGCTTGTGACTGCCGATTGCCAACGTTCAGCCAGTGCCTGCGAGCTTGCTGTTGCCAATACTCCCAAGCGACGCGGTTCTGTTCTGCTACGGGTGTTTCATTGAGAAAGAACGAGCGTCCGTAGAGATACAGCGCAGCGGTCTCGCTGAGGTTATTGCCTGCTGGCGTTAGAAGACTCTCGTAACGCTCTCGCATCCAATCATCCAATCGAGCCAAAGCTTTGAGCGCAGGCGTATTATCGACTTGCACCCCAAGACTCTTCATTCGCCCAAATCCAGTAACGATATACAACGAGAGATACTCATTGTCTGGCCCGCCCGGAAACCAAGGCCACATACCATTTTCTCGTTGCATCTCTGAAAGACGTTGCGCGGCTCGTGAGACTTCGTTATGAAGCCGATCATCATCGAATAGCACGCCCACGTTGCGTCGTGCTTCCGATTCTCGGTTCGCAGCGCGCAGCCATGGCGTTTCCTCGATCATCACCGACTTGATGTCTTGGTTTTTGCTCAGAGGTGATTCAAACGCCCCTGGTTGCAGAGTCCGCCAAGTCTCGAAAACGCGATGAATCTTGGGGTCACTCTTGGCAATATGCTGAGCAATCGCGTTGGAATACATTCGATTGAAGGTCTGCTCGCTGCACTCGTGTTGATACTCCATCAGATAGGGCAAAGCGAGCACTGCATACCAAGCTGGTTGCGATGTCATTTGAACCGTCAACGATTGGTGCTGCAATGTTTTGGATTGACCTGACTCGAGCAGCTTCTTGAAATCGAACTCGCGAGTCGTTTTGCCTCGGATCGGCAGTGGCAGTGATTCCGTAACCAAGAGCCTCTTGGACAGAACCGGCAGCATTCCTTCTTCGCCATCCGAGAGCTTCTCGGTCGCTCCAATAACTTTGTAGATGATCGGGTAAGCACCATTGGGAACTTTGAGCTTCCACGCAAAACTTGCGGATTGCTTTGCAGCTACCTCGAAGGGCTTCTCAACCGATGTATTGGAATAGTCGGCATCTACCGAGGCGTTGGTTCTTGCATCAAAGAGTTGCAACGCTACCTTGCCCGATTGAAGCTTATCGGAACGGTTGACCACCTTTACCGAAAATTCAATCTCATCTTCCTCCCGCAGAAACCTAGGTGGATTGGGTTGGATCATCAGATCCTTTGCCGTAACGAGCGATCCATCTAGGAAACCACTTCGCAGTTCACGATCATGCGCAAAACCCAAGAAGTTCCACTCGGTAAGTGCTTCTGGCATAGTGAAGGTAAGTTTGACGACTCCATCGCTATCGGAGACCAATTGGGGCATGAAGAACGCAGTCTCATTGAGGTTCGTTCGTACCGATACATTGTTGAGATCCAAGGACTTGCTTGCATCGCTGCCTGCGTTACCTCCCATTTCGTTGGATCCAGGAGTAGGCGATGGCGCAACTGGCGAATCGCCAAGCATAGCATCTTTCGCCATCGGAGCCTCGGCGAGAGAAGCAGACGTGAACGGCGCACCCAAACTCATTCCTGCACCAGCGGAAGCCATGCCGCCGCCACCAAAGCCGCCGTACCCTCCCGGCCCACCGGGTGCACCACCGCGCGCCATCATGGACTCAAAACGTCGAGAGTAGATCGCGAACTGCAGGTCATTTGGAAAAGCTGGGTAACGAATATCAACGTGCTCGGAGTTGACTTTCCAACCACCTCGAAACGGGTTCATCGGCATTACCGTGTTGTGAAACACACTCGACAGTCGAGAGTAATCGGTTCTAAAAACATAGAATCGACGCATCCAATTCTGTTGTGCAAACGCATCGAGGGAGGCATCGTAAAGGGTGGCCAAAAACTCGGCAGATGCTTTCGTCGCATTTGGTCCCGTGATCGCTAG
>CAIXME010000439.1 GCA_903920425.1 uncultured Pirellula sp.
CGGCGTAATTCAGTTGGCGCTGGTAGACGACGATCGCGCTGAGGTGCACTGGGATGTTCAGACTTTTTCGCTGCAGTTGGCCTGTTCCCCGTGCGGGCTCTCATTCCAGCCGCTAACGCCGCATAGTTTTTCGTTCAATACTGCTCTTGGCTGGTGCCCAAGTTGCAATGGTCTCGGCAAGCAGACAGGCACGGACCCCGCCGCATCCATGGACGATGCGCTATCCCTCGACGATGGTGCCTTGCTGTTATGGCCTGATTTGGAAAAACCTCTTTCCAGAGGAATGCTGCGTGCGTTTTGCCGTGAGTCGGGCATTCCATCCACGGTCCCGGTCAAGGACCTCACCGTGGGCCAGCGTTCTGTGCTATTTCACGGTTTACCCGATCGCGAAATCAAGGTCTATCGCGCTGATATCGATGCGGCCACTGTCCCGTCGGATGATACGTTGCCCTTGATGATGTTTCAGTATCGGGGGATTTTTCCGGCTTTGGAAATCGCGTCGAATTCGAGTCCGGGCTTGAGAATGCGGTTGTCTCAATACTTGGCAGAAGTTCCCTGTACGGCTTGCGGTGGGGCCCGCGTCAAAGCTGAGGCAGCCCATTCGCAGTTTCGCGGGTTCACCATTGCGGAGATTGGCCAAATGCCGATCGGTGAATTGCTTGCTGCCGCCAAGGGTTGGACATTGGATCGACGCGAAAAGAAGATCGCAGGCGAACTGCATCGCGAGATTGAACAAAGGCTTCAGTTCCTGGCGGATGTCGGGCTAGAATATCTCACATTGGATCGTGCCGCCAATACCCTCTCAGGTGGCGAGGCGCAACGGATCCGATTGGCGAGCCAACTCGGCAGTGGATTGTGCGGTGTTCTTTACGTCTTGGATGAGCCGACGATCGGCTTGCATCCACGCGACAACGAGCGGCTCATCGGAGCCATGCACCGCTTGCGAGATCTTGGCAACACACTCCTCGTGGTGGAACACGATCGCGATGTGATTGCCAGCAGTGATCAACTTTGCGACTTCGGACCTGGTTCTGGCCCATTGGGTGGTACTGTTGTCGCCCAAGGCTCGCCCAAGCAGATCATGAAACAAAAGTCATCGATCACCGGTCCTTTTTTGAGCGGAGCCAAAGAGATCGAACTCCCGATCAAGCGCCGTATTGAAATCCCTGAGACAGCAACCGACAAAGAGCTAGCGACCACGAACGATTGGACGTCGCATGTCGATATCGAGAAAGGTTGGCTGACCGTTGTCGGCGCCCGTGCCAATACACTTCGAAACATCGACGTGAGCATTCCCCTTGGCTGTTTTACCGCAGTAACGGGCCCAAGCGGCAGCGGAAAGAGCAGCTTGATCAACGGTATTCTTTATCCGGCACTGGCAAGAATGTTGCACCGAGCCGATGAATACCCAGGACTGCACGAGGAGATTCTCGGCGCGAAAAAAGTGAACAAAGTACTGCGCGTCGATCAGTCGCCGCTCGGCAATTCTCCTTCGAGCAACCCTGCAACGTATACCGGGGTCTTCGAACATATCCGACACTTCTTTGCCAAGTTGCCTGAGGCCAAATTGAGAGGCTTGCACGCTGGCCATTTCAGTTTCAACGTGTCGGGTGGGCGTTGTGAAAAGTGCGAGGGCAATGGCCAGTTACGCATTCAAATGCATTTCTTGCCAGATGTGTGGATCGAGTGCGATGCATGCCGTGGTCGACGTTATTCTGAGGAAGTGCTGGAGGTCCAATACCGAGGCCACTCGATCAACGATTTCTTGACGATGTCGATAGGCCAAGTTCGCGACCTGACGAGCGAATTGCCAAAGATCCATGGAATGCTCAATACGCTTTGCAATGTAGGACTCGACTATTTGGCATTGGGACAGAGCGCACCCACACTCAGCGGAGGCGAGGCCCAGCGTGTAAAATTGGCGGCCGAATTGTGTCGTCCCGCCACAGGAAACTCACTCTATCTGCTCGATGAACCGACGACTGGATTGCACTTTGAAGATATTCGCAAACTGATGCTGGTCCTCAATGCTCTGGTACAGGGTGGCAATACGGTAGTGGTCATTGAACACAATCTCGACGTGATCAAATGTGCGGACTGGGTGATCGATATGGGGCCCGAGGCGGGTAAGAACGGAGGCGAGGTTGTCTTTGCAGGCCCACCACTCGCGCTGGTTCGATACGCCAGTGATGTTCCCTATGTCACTCAAGCTAAACCAGCTTCGGGGCGCAAGAAATCCCCAGCCGCAGCGAAAGTCGCTGAGTCGAGTTCTGCCACTATTAAGCTTCGTTCGTATACAGGCGAAGCGTTGCGAGCGGTCCTCTCGGACAGCAATCGCTGAATCACGTTACCTCGGTAGCGGAGTGTGGACGTACGTAGCTCAATTGAGTTGACAACGCACGTGCATGCCATTCAGAGGCGTTAGTGTTTCTTGTCAAGGCAAGGCCACACTTTGTAGCAATGCAGTTCGATTTATTCGAAGTGAATCACCACGCATTTAAAGAGGACATTGGCAACACAGGATTTGCAAATAAGAATTCGAGTTGCAATCCACACTGCCATTGCACAGCAATCGTCCATTGGAAGCAAAGTGCACTGCACCAGAAAGGGCGCACGTGCTTCTTTCGGAATGGAATACCACTTGTCCGGATGGAATGTCGAC
>CAIXME010000440.1 GCA_903920425.1 uncultured Pirellula sp.
CCAGGTGCGATCTTTTTCATGGCCCAAGTCCCCAAAGACAAGTCGATCGACGAAGCTCGCGATGCGATGGTCGAAACGCTCGAAGGGCTTGCTGATAGTCCGATCACCACCGAAGAAGTGGAGCGGGCCAAGCGACAACTACTCAATGAACGTGAAATGGCTGCTTCGAAATCCGATACGCTCGCTATCAGCTTGAGCGATTGGGCAGCCCAAGGTGATTGGCGACTTTACTTTTTGTTTCGCGATGCAGTCGAAAAGGCTACAGCCGAGCAAGTGCAGTTGGCCGCCCAAAAGTATCTTGTACGCAATAACCGAACCGTCGGGCTCTTTTTGCCTACGGACCGTTCCGAACGCATCCAAGTTCCCGAACGGCCCAATGTTGCACAACTCGTAGACGGCTACCAAGGCCGAGAGACGGTATCGGAAGGTGAGCAATTCGACCCGACGCCAAAGAATGTGGAAGGGCGGCTCATTCGTGGCGAACTCAAGACCGGCGTTCCTTATGCGTTTTTGCCAAAGAAAACACGGGGTAGCACGATCAACATGATTTTGAGCCTCCGCTTTGGAGACGAGAAGTCGTTGAACGGAAAAACCGCTGCATGCGAGATGCTCGGCACTCTGATGGATCGCGGCACGAAAACGCTTTCGTTGCAACAGCTGAATGATCGCAAGGACGAGTTGAAGGCTTCGTTGCGATTGAGCTCAAGCCCGCAATTGCTTCGCGTTTCTCTTGAAACCAAGCGAGAAAAACTGGGCGAGGTTCTGAATCTGATTGAAGATTTGCTGCGAAACCCGGCCTTCGAAGAGAAAGAATTCTCGCTGCTTCAGGATCAAGTGGTCTCGCAACTGGAGAACCAAAAACGTGAGCCTGGTGTGCTTGCACAATTGGCCGTAAGTAGAACGCTCAGTCCATATAAGCGTGGAGATATCCGCTACGTCCCAACGGTGGACGAAGAGATTGAAGACTACAAAAAGTTGACACTCGACGATGTAAAGGAAATCCACTCCAAATTCCTATCGGGCACCGAAGGGGAAGTGACTGTGGTCGGTGATTTCGATCCAGAAGAGATTGAGCCGTTGCTGACCAAGATGTTGTCCAACTGGAAATCCAAGATCCAGTACCAACGTATAGCGACATCCGCGAATACGGACATCAAGGTAGATATGCAATCGATTGAAACGCCGGATAAAGCGAACTCCAACTACTTTTCAAGCCAGCAGTATGCGTTGCGAGATGATCACCCCAAATATCCTGCGTTGTTGATCGCGAATAATATCTTGGGTGGCAGCTCATTGGCGTCGCGGCTTGGCAATCGCGTGCGACAAGACGAAGGTCTATCGTACGGTGTATCTAGTAATCTGTCCGCGAGTCCATTGGATGAGCGTGCATCGCTCAGTATTCAAGCGATTGCGAATCCTGCTAATCGCGACAAGCTGGTGAAGGTAATTGATGAAGAGATTCGGAAATTCGTGAAGGACGGGATCACCGAAAAAGAGCTTAAGGACAATATCCAAGGCTATCTTCAAAACCAACAATTGGCACGAGCCAGAGACGGCATCTTGGCTGGATTGCTCGCCAACAATTTGTTTACTGGACGAGACATGTCGTATTACGAGAAACTGGAGAGCGCTGTCGCCAATTTGACCGTTGAAGGTGTCAATGAAGCGATTAGCGAGTATGTCTCACCTGACCAATTTGTAACTGCCACGGCGGGCGATTTCGCACAGCCGACCGCAGCCAAGCCGAATGCGGAAAACAAATAGGCATCACTGGAAACACTTAGCGACAAAGCTGCACGCTAACCCTTGCGTGCGGCAACGCCAAAGTGTGGCAACGCCAAAGTGTGGCAAAGGGTGTTCCTAGAATGGAAAATCAAACGGTTAGCGTGATGACGCTAGCCGTACGGCTTGCCTTGAGTCCCATGCGGTTTTTACGACACTGAATACGCTTTCGTGAGCGTTGATGGGTTGTCGCGAACGCAGTTCTACCTGTTTATTCGACGCCTTCGATCACTCCCTCCGATCTTATCCCGCCAGAGCACCGCTCGCTTCA
>CAIXME010000441.1 GCA_903920425.1 uncultured Pirellula sp.
AGCGAACGTCTTCGCTCAGCAAGTGCACCATCCACCGTTTGGTGTTATCCAAAACATCCGCAGCTTGTTCGATTGGCACCGAAGCAGTCTCAGCAACCCAAGCCAAAATATCCTTGGGGGCTTCCCCTTGCATGGTCAATATCGCTTGGCCCACCGCCTCAACCTGCGGGCACTTCTCGGAAATCGTTCGAGAATTGCGACGAGCGCGCAAATGGCGAGTAACCGTGTCCACTTGCGAAATGGTGTTGGCATCCGCCACGACCGAGGAAACCGTTTCGTTCCATTGTTGCTCGCGTTCCAGCGTCTGCTGCACTTTTTCCTTGTGCGCCTTGAGTGCTTGAGAGTAGCTCAAAGCCCTGCGGAGAATCGACAGCGTTTGCTCGTCGATGTTCCCCAGCTCATCCGGCCGATAGTTTGCTAAATAATTTGGTTCGTACCCTTGATTGAGCAACTCGATGGGGAATTTGAGCTGGTCTTCCGGAAGGCGCATGTAACGCGCGATCGCTTGAATATCTTTCATATGGCAAACTGGTTCATTCCACGAATCATGTTGGTCCTAAGTCCACGACTTGATCGTCTGACTTAGGTTCCGAAATCGAAGTTTGAAGTCCTTCACGTAAAGGGTGTCGTATCGCACCAAGGTGCTAGGGAGTGCATGCATGCAAACTAGGAGTGGGAATCTAGGGGAGCCTTCACTAATTGTCAAGCTTTCCGCGGTTGTTCACCCAATTGGGTGCCATTCCGGACCTAAAAGATGCCGCATTTGGGGGTCTGGATAAACTTGCAAACTTCATAATGGCTCCGAACGCCCCGAGCACGGGCTTGAGCACTCCCCTCCCCGAACCAAGAACCCTGCGAACAATTTAGAAAAAATAACTCAAGCGTTAAAGTCTTCGCAGTCGATCTAAAAGGACGTACCACAGATCGGTTTTCCCCAATCGGAAGTCAAAAACTAATGATCAAGCCCGTATTTCGAGTTGTCGGTTTGGACCATGCTACCTGCGATGCAGACTACTGCGGAACAGAAACAGCAACCAAACCCGCTTCGACGGAACTTTTTGCTCCGAGACTCTTCAGTCCTGAGGTTGCGATCGCTCCACCAACAGTATCTGTTCGCGTTCGCGATTTCATCCCCGCGCTACAACAAGCCATCGAGGGCCGATTGGCCTGGATCAATGACTTTGCCGACGACACTGTCGTCATTCCACAAGATCTGCACGACGTTCTTGTCACCTTCCAACGCCTCAAGCGTGCAGCTTAAACGCTCAAAACGCGAAGTGTAAAGCAGAATAAAGCTACGCAAGGCGGTCACCGATCGTGACCGCTCCCCGCTCCCATATCCATCTACAGCACGGCACTGTGTTTCGATACTGCATGGGGTTTCAATACTGCATGGGCAAGTTGCGGTTCTCTTGGGATGCTACGTCGTCGCATGATCAGGCGTAGAAAAAACAACGCACGACTATCCGTTATTGGCACTCTCGGACTGGACTACGACTGTGCCTTCTTCTTTTCGTTCATATCGAACGCTCTGAGTTCCTTGCCGATATACCCAACTCCGGTGACCACGGCCAAGGTCGCGATCCCGCCAAGCCAGACGCTGCGTACCAACCCGAGATAGTGTGCAGCAACACCGCTCTCCAACTCGCCAAGTTCGTTGGATGCTCCGATAAAGATCGAACTAACCGCGGCGACCCGCCCCCGCATATGATCAGGTGAATACAACCGCAAAATCGACTTTCGAATGACAACACTCAACCCATCCAATACGCCGCTGGCAAACAAGGCTGCACAGGACAGGGCAATGTTCGTCGATAACGCAAATACGATAATGCAGATCCCAAATCCAAACACGCTGACCAGCAATATCTTCCCAGCGTTCTTTCTAGGCGGAAATCGAATACAGACTACCGCTGTAAGCAATGCCCCCAGATAGGGCGCGGCGTTCAAATAACCTAGACCTAGAGCATCGGTATGCAAAATCTGCTTGGCAAACAATGGCAACATGGCCACAGCGCCGCCAAACAGAACCGCAAATAAATCCAAAGCCATCGCCGTCCACAAGATCCTTTGACTGGCAACAAATCGCCAACCTGCTGTTAAACTCTCGAGCAATGGTTCATCTTTCTGAACCCTGGGGGTCGCTTTGGAACGGATGCGAGTCAACGTGATTACCGAGAACATCCCGAACATCAAACTGACCGCGAATGCGGTCGACGTACCGAATCGGTTGACCACATAACCTGCGACAACCGGCGCAATCACGGCAATCGCATGCCAAACCAACGTACCCCAAGTCGCCGCGCTCACCGCCGCTTTTGCGGGCACGATCTGCGCTTCTAAACTGGGCATGGCGGGTTCTGCAAAACCGCGAGCGACGCCCAACAGAAACATAACGGCAAAGACCGATCCCAGCAGCCAGCCACCCGCAAACCGATCCGCCACCATCAAAAATACGCCACCTAAGACCTGGATCGAAATGGTGCATAACAGCAAATTGCGTCGATTGAATCGATCCGCTGCGTGACCTCCGATTATTGCCAAGCTCAGCGCCGGTATCGCTTGAACCAGCCCCAACATCCCAAGAAACAAAGGGTCGTATGGATAGAGGCGTGCAACCTCATAGGTCACCAAAAAGAACAGGATACGCGTACAGAAAGTCGTGCACCCAAACGCAGTCATCAACAGCCGAAACTCGGGGTAGTCCATGGCTACAGAGGACCCACCCTGGCCCTCACGGCCTCCATGACCGTCTTCCCGATTCTCGCTCGATGGATCGTCTTCCAGCCCGGTCGCCGCGGTGATTTAAATCCCCAATCGTGAACGAAGCCAGCCTAATGGCGAGAGAGATCGCAAAGTCGACTCATCCGATTCTCGCAACAAACGGACAATTCCGCGACGCTCGTCGAGCGTCAAATCCGACGCTTCGTCAGTCCCACTTCGATCGGTTTGGGACTGACTGAGGTCCGATTGGCCACCCATTTCAAGATCCCCACCGGAAATCGCTTCGTCCACCAACGGCTGATTCATCAGCTTGACCAAACTCTTGTACGCCCCAGTCTCCGCTGTAACGGCTGGGCCGGACTCGGAATCCACGGCAACTTTGTCTAGGAACGATTGAGACTCCGTCACCCCATCGGCAACCTCTTCCCGGTCCAACGGAAAGGTCAATTGCACGCGTTCGTAGATGTTGCTCCGCTCACGAGGGTCAAGCAACCGATACGCTGCCAATGCAATTCTGGCACGACGGACGTCCGCTGTCTCTCTGGGTACGTGCAGTTCGCTATGCGACAACGCATTCGACATGGCTTCCGCCGCCGAACGGATCACGTTCACTCTGCATTCTCCGCGTTTCAATCCCAGGACGCGAAAGTGAGCCATAAAGGCTTCTGTTTTTTTGGGGTGTAGTCTTTTATTGAATTTCATAGTGCGTTCAAACCAACCATCCTGATTCTTCTCGTTAGCCTCTTGCTAACCCTATCGGCTGTATCATAGTCGCTGCCATAGCGTTCCATCCCTCAAATTCTGAGTGCATTTGACGCTCCAAAACGAACAAAAGTTCGCGCCAAATGGCCTTGGGAGAATCCTCTACCACTGACGCAGAATAGCGACGTGCTTCCGCCCCAAAGATGTTCTGAAAATATTTCAACAAATTGAAACAATTGCAACGAACAGGTAACTTTTTCTCATTTTGGAGCGGCCGGGGAGTTTTTTGGCGGAATCGCTGCCAAAAAGTTTTCAATTGGTAGCATTCAAACCACGATCCTGTGTATGTTGCTTCATAGGGCGTTGCAACTCCGGAGCAGCACCTGTTTTGAACGATCGTCAACCAAAACTCTACTAGGTTGTGGCATGGTCCTTTCAGGCGAAGAAATCAGGGCACGTCAAGGGGCAGACATTCGCATTACACCATTCTGCGAAGACTGCTTAAACCCTAACAGCTATAACCTGTCTCTGCACAACGAGCTTCTCGTTTACGAAGAAGTCGTGTTGGATGCAAAGCAACCCAACCGCTTTCGCCGGATCGTTATTCCCGATGAAGGAATGATTCTTAGTCCAGGGCAAATCTACCTTGGCAGAACCGTCGAACACACAGAAACGCACAATCTCGTTCCGATGATCGAGGGGCGCAGTTCGATCGCTCGCCTCGGGCTTTTCGTGCACTGCTCATCCGGCTTTGGCGACGCTGGTTTCTGCGGCCACTGGACTATCGAGATGTTTGCTGTCCAGCCTATTCGGATCTACGCTGGGCTTCGCATTTGCCAGATTTTCTACCACGAAATTACCGGCGATGTTCGAGAATACAGCAGCGAGAAATACCAGAACAATCGAGACGTTCAACCGAGCATGCTCTACAAAGAATTCTCAGGATGTCGCGAATACGATCAACTGGAACTGGACTTTGGATCTATGGCTAGCCAGTACCGCCCGCAAGACAAACGCTTGAGAACTGCGATCGAAACCACGGGCTAGTCACCCGCAAAGATCGGAGTACCCCATATCCGTATGCAATTGGCCGATACGTTAGTTTGCACTAACCAAGTTACTTGTAGACACGAACAAAATCGACTTCTAGCTTTTGGGGAAACACAGTCGACGCGTCAGGCGGGCCGACGAACCCACCACCGACAGCCAAATTGATCAACAAGTGAAATGGCTGATCAAATGGTGCAGGAAAAGCGCCTCCATCCGAGTCCCATTCGGTCATGGTCTGAACAGGCATGTCATCCAACAGCCAGACGACTTTGTACTTTCGCCAATCGATGCTAAAGGTATGGAAGTCCTGAGAAAACTCCCCCTTGGGCAAATCATACGTTGCTGTCTTGAATCGATTCTTTGGCCACGCCCCTCCAAAATGCAGAGAAGAGTATAGCCGCTTTGGCTCTTGGCCTTTGTACTCCATGATGTCGATCTCGCCACTGGAAGCCCAACCACCATACTTTTCATCGCTGGGCAGCATCCATATCGCGGGCCAAATTCCTCGTCCCGTCGGTAACTTAGCACGCACATCAATCCGACCATACATCCAATCCCCGCGTCTTTTGCTCCGTATACGAGCCGAAGAATACTCACGCATTGTGCCAGCAATATTCGGATTGTCGCGGCGGGCTTCGATGATCAGCTTGCCGTTCTCTACACGTATGTTCTCGGGGCGATCGGTATACATCTGGAGTTCCTGGTTCCCGCCACCAAACGCGTTAACCTCGCACTCCCACTTGGTGTAATCCAGATGCTCGCCGCTGAATTCATCGGACCATACAGGCGGTTCGGCGACCACCGTCGCGGCCCCCCACATCGCCAACAAAAGACCGAGAAACATGGCAAATATGGGCAATCGCATCGTGTTACTTTGAGAACCTTAGAGCAAGCTATCCAGAAGAAGGCGTAGTTTGCGAAGCTCTTGCCGCATATCCATACCTTCCATCGGTGTCATATCCACACTCAATGCTAGGTCATATCCGACCGCTTGCAACTGAGTAATCAATCGACCGTACTCGATTTCCCCCTGCCCAACTCGAACTTGCAACTGATCTCGCTTGGAGTCGCGCAAGTGAACATGGTAGACGTACTTGAGAAGCTTTTCGTAGTTTTTGTTGCGATTGTTGCTGCACAAGTAGTGGCTTGGGTCCAATGTCAGCCCGACACCGGGCACGTAATCGCATAGATTTTTGACGGTATCGGGATCCTCGCTGAGACAGCCCATGTGGCTCTTGAGTCCAATACGAACGCCACGACTTTCCGCTATGCCTACGAGTTTTTGCAAGTGTTCAACTTCTTGATTGAACGGAGTTCCATGCTCACCGCTAGGAATGGTCAGCGAGACAACTTTGGTAGCTTTTGCAAGATCGCAAATTTTCTCGAAACGCAGGTAGTGCTCGTCACCCTCAGCGTTAATCTTGACGTTATAACTGCAAATGTCCAATCGGTGAGTGTCTCGTACGAGACGCAAGCACTCGTCGAACTCCTCCACAATCCGAGCAGGAGGCATTTGAGTTCCCTTGTCGTCAAGTACGATTTCCACGCAAGTGAACTCAAGATCGCTAAGGACCTCAATCACATCGGGAATGGGATACTCCGGAAAACAACCAGTTGATGCAGCTACAAACACGACGTTTAACACTCCTTTGGATTAGTCAACTTTGAGCCACCCATTATCCGCAGGAACGACAACCTGACAACCGCGCTTTAGAGAAACATGTCCACCACTGATCCAATTCAAAACTCTCTCAAACGCTTGGGCAGCAAACTGGACGTTTCGAAAGAAATTCCAGACAAAAGCCAGCAGACCAAGCAACCGATCGTTGCGACCACTCCCCTGCAATTCATCCCTGGGATCGGACTTCATCGAATCGAGTTATTCCACAAAATTGGAGTTCGCCGAGCCGTTGACTTGCTGTTTCTTTTCCCTCGCAGCTATCAAGAAATCGCCCCATACCAATCCATAACGGAACTGGAGCCCGGGATTCGCGCCAGCGTCGTCGGCCAAGTCGTCGACAGGGACCAACGCGTCAGTTTCGATGGACGCGGCAGCGTCGGTATCTTGCTCGCAATCGAAGGCGGAGGGTACGTCCGATGCGTTTGGTACAACCAACCGTTTCGTCGCGAACAGTACACCATGGGAACCAGACTGATCGCGACCGGAATCGCGAAATCGACTGGCATTTCGTTCGAGATGCGCCACCCTGAAATAACGATTCTGGCCGAAGACCAAAGCCTACCAGAAGCCAAACCGATCCCCGTCTACCCACTCACCGAAGGACTGCAACAACGCCACGTGGCTTCGGCCGTGGCCGCTGCACTCGATGGCATCGGCAACTCGATCGAAGAAGCCATCCCTGAATCGATCAGGCTCCTCGCCAACATCCCCCGCGGAACAACACTCCCTCACGACCAGTTTCAACCTCTCATGGGCATATCCCAGGCTCTGCGTTCCGTCCACCAGCCTGCCACCATCGCGGAAGCCAACGAGGCTCGACATCGCTTTATTTTCCAAGAGCTCTTCGTATACCAACTGGCCCTGGCAATGCGTCGCTACCGTTTGCAGCACGAGAAACCATCGCCCAAAATCGAAGCGACTCCGTTGATTCACTCTCGAATCCTCCGACGATTTCCTTTCGAGCTAACACGCGATCAACTCGGCGCTATCGAAGACGTGCGACGCGATATGGCAACCGAAATACCAATGAATCGCTTGATTCAAGGTGATGTGGGTAGCGGAAAAACAGCCATCGCGCAATACGCATTGCTAAACGCAGTCGCAAACAAAAACCAAGCCGCCTTGATGGCCCCCACCGAGTTATTGGCTCGGCAACATTTTGCCCGCCTAACAAAGCAAATGGAGGGGAGCCAGGTCCTGATCGAACTGCTCGTTGGCTCCATCTCGCAACGCGAACGCTCAGAATTGTTGCAACGCATAGCTATCGGTACGGTCGATATCGTTGTCGGAACCCAGTCTCTGCTCAGCGAACACGTTCAATTTGAATCGCTTGGACTAGTCGTTATCGATGAGCAACATAAATTTGGAGTGGAACAACGCGCATCGCTACGAGAATCGCGTACGGTCCCACACTATCTGGTCCTCTCAGCCACCCCAATCCCTCGCACCATCGCAATGACCGTATTTGGTGATCTCGATGTGTCTATCCTACGAGACAAACCACCCGGTCGAGCCACCGTACACACTTACCTTGGCAACAGCGACCAAACAAAAAAATGGTGGGATTTTGTTCTCAAACAAGTACAAAGTGGTCGCCAAGCCTATGTCGTAACACCTCGAGTGGAATCCGACCCCGCGTCCGAATCGATTGGGGCAGAACAGGTGTTCGCGGAACTTAGCTCTGGGCCTCTTCAAAACCTGAGAATCGACTTGCTGCACGGCCGAATGGATGGCTCGGAAAAGCAACAGAAATTGGATGCATTCCAAAGCGGTCGAACACAAGTCCTCGTAGCAACCACCGTCGTCGAAGTTGGAATCGACGTTGCGAATGCCACCATCATGACAATCCTAGATGCGGATCGCCTTGGCTTGGCCCAATTACATCAACTGCGAGGACGTGTATCTCGAGGCTCTTACCCCGGCTATGTATGCTTGTTCGCAAAACAAGGTGTTGCGCCGGAGGAAAACGCCAGACTCAGCGTGCTCGCATCTACCGATGATGGCTTCCAACTGGCCGAGCAAGATATGCTGATGAGAGGCCCAGGAGACTTGCTTGGTACAAAGCAAATCGGCTTACCGCCTCTACGAATCGCCGATCTTGTTCGCGACGCGGAGGTGCTAAGCACTGCCAGAGCCATCGCCCAACAGATTGTCGCCAGCGACCCGAACCTCGAGCAACCTGACCACGCTAAACTCAAAAGACAAGTGACTCAGCGGCACGGGGCAGTCACAAGCCTTGGCGACGTTGGATAGCCAAGCACGACAACAAAAAAGCCGCACATGACCTTCGAAGATCATGCGCGGCTCAATGCGGTGTGAGCTTAACGCTCGGTTCAATCAAGAACGCCTATCGATCGCGTCTTGGACCACGGCCTCTCTGGCCGCGGCTTTGGTTTGGATTGCGTTGGTGATTCTCCATGTTGGTCGCCACTAAAGCGCCGATCGCTTCCTGCCACGAAGGAATCTTGGTGTGCCGTCCGACGGAGCTGTCATCATCGCCCTCGTCGCGATCCGAACCAGCACGTTCCGAACCAGCAACTTCCCTATCGTCTCCGCTGTCAGGTGCGCGTTCGCCACGCCGCCCACGACCGCGCCCTCGGCGTCGCTTTGGTCGTCCCTCACGCAGATCTCCTTCGGACTTTTCGGCAACCGGAGCTGCCTCATCGTCCACAACCATAAACTCGTCGTGTTCCAAGACTGGTTCGTCGTCGTACACAAACTCTTCGTCGTGCAATCCAGCACCGAATCCGGTCGCCTTGGGTTTTGATGGCGCACTCGGCCGCCGATCATCTCGATGGCCAGGCTCCCTATGGGCAGCTGCACGGCCTCCACCATCTCGGGACGCACCATCTCGGCTTGCTGGTTCGCGAGGTCCGCGGTCGTCGCGACTTGGTCGCCCTTGCTCCGATCGCGGCTTGCGATCGCCCCGATCATTCCTTTCGCCCCGATCCGAAGTTCGTTCAGAAGTTCGCTCAGAAGTTCGCTCAGGACGCGGCCCACGCTCAGCTCGTTCATTGCCACTGCGTTCTCCAGCCCCACGCTCTCCCGAGCTGCGTTCGCCCGAGACTCGGTCACCCGAGACTCGGTCATTTGGACTACGCTCTCCGGAGCCTCGCTCAGCTGGTCGGTCGTTGTCTCGAACACCATCCCGATTTCCTCGACCGCGGCCGCGACCGTCTCGGCGATTTTCTGCCGAGCGGGCTGGCACTGCGCGAACAGGTTCATCGCGATTCAAATCGGTATCTTCGTCATCCAAATCGAAACCGTCACGAACGGGCTCAACATCATCAACGGGCGCCACAACATCTGCCCCTTCGGCTCGACCACGGCGGGGCGGGCGACGATTCGATCTTCGCTCTGGGTCGACTGGTTCAACGCGATCTTCGCGGGCAGGCGAGGATCGTCGTCCTCGCGATACAGGCTGCTCCGCCGCTGGTTCCGCTTCAATAGGCGTATCGAACGACTTCGCTGCAGTTCGCGGTGCAGAAGGTTCGCTCCGTGGCCGACGATCACGAGCACCTCTCCGAACCTCTGGTTCTCGACTTCGAACTTCGTCTCGTTCTGCTGGGGCAAAACCGATCTCTACTTCCTTGGGAGATTCTGCCGCTGCCGGGACTTCCGGCTCATCACCCCACATGCTCGGCTTTTTCTTTGAGCTACTGATTTGCGATTTGTTGTTCTCGGCAATCGATTCGAGCTTGGGCGAAGCAACTTCTACCTCTGGCTCAGGGGAAGCCACGCCAAAGAATTGAGCTACTGCATCCCAAGAGCTTCGCAATCGCGACGGTTCTGGCTTTGCCTTGGCTGGCGCGACTTCTGGCGTCAAAACTTCCTCTACAGTCGCTTCCGTTACCGGAGCAGGCTTGGGCGCCCTCGATGCGGAATCCGACTTTTTGCTGATAGGATTAAGCGAAGGAGTTCCGAGCAAATTTGCAATACTATTCCAATGATCCGACATAAAGAAAGTCTTTTCGCAGGCCGGTGGCCAATCAAGATTGACATGAAACGGGAAAGCTTCGATTGCTTATCCCCATGATTTATGCCCCAAAGTATAGCAGAACTCGCATCAAATGGGAAAGGAACTATTTTTTCCAAAGACGTTGCAAAATCGGGCTCACTATCGGACAAAACCGACCGCATTCAGCCTTGATCGATGTTATCTTTTGCGTTGAAATCCTCGCCGGTATTCGAATGGAACTTTTGTAAGGAGCACTCACTTGAACAATTCGGACGATTCTAATTCCCAGCAAGGGGACGATGTCGTACTGGCAACCAATGCCGCAACCGCCCCCCCCGAGTGGAAACCATTAACGGCCAAACAACGTCGCGTGCTTGGAACACTGATGGAAAAGTCAAAGACGACGCCGGACGCTTACCCTATGACGTTCGCAGGCCTTTGCACCGGCTGCAATCAGAAATCAAATCGCGCTCCCATCAGCAACTATTCAACGGAACAAGTAGAAACCATCGTCGATGAGATGCGCTCTCTCGGCGCGCTAACCATCGTTCAAGGGCTTGGCCGGGTTACGAAAGTCAGGCACTACGCATACAACTGGCTCGGAATCAGCAAAGTCGAAGCGGCCATCATGACCGAGCTGCTCCTTCGCGGCGAACAAACGCTCGGTGAATTGCGCACGCGCGCCTCACGAATGGAGCCGATCAACGATCTGCAACACTTGAATGAACTCTTTCAAGAACTGAAGCGACGCAATTTGGTCGTAGAACTCAGCCCACCCGGTCGAGGGCAAATCGTGTCCCACAATCTCTACCCCGAATGGGAACTGGAACAAGTTCGAAAAGGTGTCGCTGCTGGAATCAACACCTCCAGCTCCGACGACGACGAGAACGAACCCGTCGAATCGACATCACGTTCTACACCCTCTCCGACATCACGTTCTACACCCTCTCCGACATCGCGAGTAAATACCTCGAACGCTCAAGTCGAAAAACTCGAACTAGAAATAGCATCGCTCAAGCAAACCGTCGGAGACTTAACGGAAAGGCTCTCTCGACTCGAAAAGGATCTCGGCGTCTCGTAAAAGACTCACCTCCCCGAGGCGATCACTACTTGGGGAGCAATCCGAGTGCAGCGGACGAAGGCCTTGCAATAACATGGCATGCTATCAACTTGCCCAACCCTTCTACGCGAGGCTTTGCAGCCTCCACCGCTGCATTCACTGCGGCTGCGTCGCCACGAATCACCACCGTTACGTACCCACCACCTAGCTTTTCCTTGCCTACAACCTCGACGGAAGCTGCTTTGCAAGCCGTATCGATGGCTTCAAAAACGGCCGTGAACCCTTGAGTTTCGATAAAGCCTAGCGCTTGGCTATTTGTTGACATGCTCTTTGTTTCCCTATTTTCTATCGAGGAGTTTGGATCTTGTGGAACGGGATGCTGCTTTGTGGTTTCCTGGTGACTGTCATCCGGGTTTTTGACCACGGATTGCTCAATCAACACGTTGTACTCGTCAGGACTAAGTATCGCTCGTAACGCTTGTTCGTCAGGTCGATTGATGAGCCGAATCAAGGACTTGCTTGGCTGACTCGGGTCCGATGAAGGGTGCATTCGCGTTGCAGCCTCCAGACCGGCATCCAATGCCGCTTGAACGTCTGCCGTGGATCCTGCAATCTTGATCACGGATCCCAGCATGTCGTTCCATTCAGCTTGAAGCACAACGATCTGCGCTGCTTTGGACATCTGATCCAACGCAACGATCGCAGCGGTCCAACCGAGCGTTTCAAGGATGCCAATTGCATCTAAGGACGCCCCTTTCGCCCCCGGCGCGCGCGAACCGGACGAATGGTCCCGTAGATTACTTAGTGTGCTTTTACTCATGAAGTTTCATCTAGTTGGATTGTGTTTGGTCCGCAAAATCGAATTCAATGCATCCCCCGACAATTATTTGGGAGCCATCTCACTCAAAGGTAAATGTCGGTAGTAGGACTCGAGGCAGTAAAGCGCGAAACACGTGGCATAGAGCCTTCCTCCCGCCGACGAGTGGTTGTCTTCGTCAACTGGCCAACTACCTCCTTGCTTGCCCCCTTTAACTTGAAGCCGCGGCAAGACTTCTTTCATCGACTGATTCCATTCCGTCCACGCTGGGCCTCCCATATGATGCAGCGTCGTCGTTGCGTAGTACCAATAGTAGTACGAGATTCGACCTTCGTCAGTCGACATCGGATTGCTCACCAAGAGCTCCGCCCCCGAGAGTATGCGAGGGTCCTTCGTATCCCACCCAAGATACAAACGGCAAAGCATTCCCTCAGCCGTCATCGCGGGAGTAGGTGTAGAGTACGATTGATATGCATAGCGTTCGCCGTCGCGATCCACTTGGTTTGTTCGGCCTTTTCTTTGCACTGTATCCAAAAACTGATGCACTCGTTCCAATACTTCACTATCGACATCCAAACCAGCCATCCGAGCGCTGATCAACGCCATGACATACCATCCCGTAACGCTGGTATCCCCACCTTCGCCAGGCTGATATCGCCATCCACCCGTTTTGGATTGAGCTCGCTCGCAATAGCGAACCGCTTTTTGGGCAGCATCGCGAAGCTTTTCATCCCCTGTCATTCCATACAATTCGCATACCGCAATCGTGGCTTGCGCGTGCGCATAGGTGCGCTGATTGCCAGCCGCCTGGTCCGCAAAAAAGCCGTCACGATTCTGTAAACTCAGCAAATAGGTGATCCCACGGTTAACTCGATCGTAATGCTCTCCGTCGAGATGCGTATGCCCCGCCCCCATAAACGCCAACAACGCCATCGCAGTAGCAGCGGGCTTGTTCTCGGTAATGCCCCCTTCGGTGTACGGTCCGACGAGACTCCAAGAACCATCGGGCTTTTGATTTTTGGCAAGCCAACGAAGCCCTGCATTGACTGCGTCTTCGGTCTCAGCAGTACCACCGTACGCCTTAAGCAACGATCCTTTCATCGGGCCTGTACGACCTTTGAGGCCGTTGCGCAATGAAACCTTGCCAACAAGTTCCACCGTGCTGAGCTTGGGCATCAACTCGTCGCTAACCAAATTCTCCATCGTCGGACTTGCTACGGTTTCGACCGGATCAGTTGACTCCGTCAACTCCATCGAATCGGTCTCAATTTCGAATTCAGAAAGCTCTTCGCCCCCACCTTCGCCCATTCCAACGATCAGTGATACCGTTGACTGGATATGCCCACTGAGCGGAATCAATGCCAACAGCAAGATCACTCCAACGTGCACGACTAAACTGACCATCCACGAAGGCATTTCGTGCATGGTGGATGGCCATAGGCTCTTGAGCTTCGATATCAAATCGCCCGGGCTCGGTAGTGGATTTTGCGAATCATGCGAATCGGTGTTGACAGGTAGCGAACCAATTGGCGAGTCCGTAGCGATCGATGTCGCAGCCACGTTAGAAGTTCGTTTACCGCTGGGCCTAGCCTGTGGATTCGGATCGAACTGGTTGAGCGAAGCCAATGCGCCGAAGTCAAACGGGTTATCAGCAGATCCGGTCACCGAACGCGGGGTTGGCCGAACATCTTGGTTGGCGAATGCCGGTGGCGGAGGCGGCGCAGGAGGAGGTGGCGGTGGAACCACAGATCGCTTCGATCCGGCTGCAATCGGAGGTACTGGCAATGGAGGAATTGCAGGAAGCTCTTGCGGCTGCGCTTTTGTCGGACCTGATCCAGATGCTGCCTGATGGGAAGTGAGCGGTGGGGGAATAGGCCCGGTCGCAGACCGTGCCTGAGTAACAGGCGGCTTATCACCTAGCATCCCAGGCTCGTTGATTTCGGAAGAGGATCGTTGCGACACGTATTTAGGTCCAGATGTACAGTATGTTACAGCTGCGCAATCTTCGTCCGATTATAGCTTAGACCGCTCCCTGAATGTAGAACATTCGTTCGGTGCCATCAATTCTTATGCGGCTGCAATCGGAGAACTTCCCCAAAATCATCCAACAATCTCATAATCTGCCAAAGGAAAGTTCTCTTGCGAAATCCCATTTCTGGGCAAATTCACTAGGGCAGTTGACAGGACACGTTGGTACCTGCCACCCGTACAACAAGAGAAACCTTCGATCGAAAATCAATCAGCGACTAGCCTTGTCGCATCGCCCATTGGACGCACAGCGGCCCCTTTGGACTTACAAATGACAGGAACTCCACGTGCGCACCTGGCTCGAACGTGATCTTCATGTCACTACCGGAGACAACCGTTGGCAGCCCAAGCGAGATACCGGCGTTTCCAATACGTTGCTTGGCATTTCCACCAACCATATTGGCTAACTCACCAACCATGTCCATAACGTCAGCATCGATCTTGTCGGGACGCATCCCAATAAATGCTTCTGCAGCGGACAATGCGACTTCGCGATCTAAACTAATGACAATCGTTCCCCTAATCGCATTTGAGAATCCGATGATGCCACTGACGTCATGCTGAGGATGAAATGCAGGCAGACGCAAAGCTGAAACTGGCTCAATCTTCCATCCCAACATTGTCGAGAAGACGGCTTGAGTGCTCTCAACGAACGGAGCATGGAGTGGATGAACGGAAGCTTCCAAAGTGGACATTGAAATAAACCCTTTTCAAAAATCTAAAGTTGTCGGGCGTTCGTCAGCGAACCCTCGTTGAAATTTTGGACAACCTGAGTTTAGGGGCGAACTCAAATTGCTCGGCTTTGCCTGAAGACTTAACCAAAGTCTGCAGACCGAACCACTCACACGAAAGGAGCAGCAAAGCTTGGCTTATTCCTCACGCCAAAGTCCGCAAATCAATCTGTTACCCACGTTTTTGTCGTAATCCGCCTTGAAAGTGTAGCGTTTAGAACGATTGCGACGTCACCGGTCCTACAGGCCCCCAGAAAGGGCCAAAGATGTGCCAAGTTTTGTAGAGTTTTGGATTGAAGGCACTAAATCTAGCTAACACTCGCATCTAGCAGCCTATTCGGTAAACTGTGCCTGACCGCTACTAACGTCCGTTACTCTTCTATGATGGAGCGCTCATGGTCACCGAAAACAAACGATTGCGCAAAGACGAATCCGGAAAAGGCAAAAAGCCACCATCTAACCCCCAATCCATACTTGACCGCTCCCCCCCGTTTGACCTAGCAGCCGAAATGGGCGTTCTCGGCAGCTTCCTCCTAAATCCAGATGTAGCCAACGATTTGGCACTGAATATTCGCGCCGATGACTTCTACGATGACGCTCACCGAAAACTCTACTCAACCCTGATCAATATGTTTGATACGGGCCGGAAGATCGACGTGACGCTTCTTGTGAGCGAACTAAAATCCGCTGGCGATTTCGAACTGATCGGCGGGGCCGCTTATCTTGCACAACTCGCGAACAGCGTCCCGAACGCAGCCCACGCGATTTACTACGCCCAGATTGTTCGCAGCAAAGCGACTCTCCGTCGCCTAATCGATGCTTCCACCTCGATCTTGTCGGATGCATACGACGAGAGTTTCGAAGCCAAAGAACTGGTCTCGCAAGCGGAACAACGCATTTTCCAAATTCAAGACGAACGGAATGCCAACTCGGCTGCTTCTGTTTCCGAAGTCCTGAAAGCTGCGATGACCCGCATCGACTTGCGTATGCAAGGCGAACAACTGCAAAGTGGCGTCGCGACCCACTTCACCGATTTCGACCAAATGACTGGTGGCCTCCACAACGGGGAACTGATCATCCTCGCAGCCCGCCCTAGTATGGGCAAAACAGCATTTGCGATGAATATCGCAGAACAAGTTTCCATGAAAGAAAAGGCTCCGACCCTTTTCGTCAGCTTGGAAATGAACGCGATCGAACTCGTCGACCGTTTGCTCTGCTCCGTCGCCAAGGTGAACGGCCAACGTTTGAAGGTTGGAACCATTACCCAGGATGACCAGAAAAGACTCCTGGCCACCGCCGCGAAAATCGCACAAGCCCCACTCTATATAGACGATGCCCCTAGCCGCACCGTCAGTGAAGTCGCCGCTGTGGCTCGACGAATCACACAACAAGAAATGCGCAAACCCGGCGGCCGAGCGTTGGGACTAATCGTCATCGACTACCTGCAACTTCTCAATCCCGACAACCCCAAGGACCCTCGCCAAGAACAGGTCGCAAAGATCGCACGACGTTTGAAAATGCTCGCCCGGGAACAAAACGTTCCTATCCTTTGTCTCTCTCAGCTCAATCGTCAAGCAGAAGACAGCAAGGATCATAAACCAAAGCTTAGCCACCTTCGAGAATCAGGTGCTATCGAGCAGGATGCTGACGTGGTTATGTTCGTGCACCGCGAAGGATACTACCATCGCGGCGAAGATGCAGCACAATTCGAAGGCCAAGCGGAAATCATTATCGCTAAACAACGGAACGGCCCCGTCGGTGATGTCGAACTCATCTGGGAACGCGACTACACCCGATTCCTCAACAAGGCGGCTGAACGACACGAAGAATTTAGTAGCTACAGCGACTTCAGTACACCTGGTGGCTACTAAGCCCCCCGGAACAGTGATGAGTTAATGCTATGGGCAAGAGACGAGGTGAGTGCCTCGTCGTACTACTCATCATTGCGAACATCGCAGAAGGAATGGGCCGCACTACCGAATTTGGAAAAGCCGTCTCAATGCAGAGACCAACGTATCTCGCTGGTCTGTCTGAGCCACCTCGCGAATCGACTGCAACGGAGAATGCAACAGCTTATTGACCAATCGATCGAACGCTTGCGACACCTCTTGTTGCATTTCTGGCGAAATAGTTTGCATCGCTTGTTTGCCCATCAGCCTACCTAACTCGGATTGCTTGATCTCTTCGGCATGATCGCGAAGCGCTCGAATCGTCGCTCCCGACGAACGATGGTTCATGTCGCCCAGCAAACGATCCACCTCTTCACGAATGATTCGCTGCGCCTTAGGGAGCTGCTGTTCGCGAAAGCTGCGGTTGCGGTCGCAAACGGCCTGCAAGTCATCCACCGAATACAGATAAACACCTGGAAGCCGCCCGATCGCGGGCTCAAAATCGCGAGGTACAGCCAAGTCCAATACCAACAGAGTCCCTTTCTTTCTCGCCGCCGCGATAGGGCGGAATCGAGACTCCGTGACAATAGGCAATGTCGCTCCCGTCGTACTGACGACTAAATCCGCATCCGTCAGCAGTGCATCCAGTTGCTCCCATGGTTTCGACTGAACCAGGTATTGCTCTGCAACCGCGATCGCACGATCAGCCGATCGGTTGACGATCGTAATCTTCGTGGCTCCTGCACCCTTGAGATACTGCAACGTTTCAACACCCATCTCGCCGCTACCGATAATGACAATCTGCTTGTCATCAAAGCGTTCAAAGAATTCGGATGCGATCTCGCTAACTGCAACACTCGGAACGCTGATGCGACGACGATGTATCTCGGTCTCGTTCGTAACCCGCTTTGCAACTTGATTGGCATGCTGGAAAGCAGCATGCATCGTCGGACCAGCAAACCCACCATCGATAGATCGCGTGTAAGCTTGATGCACCTGCGATGCTATCTGGGACTCGCCGACGACCAAGGAATCAATACTACTTGCAACGGAGAACAAATGCTCCACGGCCGATTGATCTTCAAGCTTGATAAAGTGCGGTTCGAATTGACTTGATGGCTGGTCGTGGAAATTAGTAACGTACTCGATCAGGTTTTCGACGGACGGCAAACTCTCCTCATGCTGCGATCCAACATAGAGTTCGATACGGTTACAGGTATTGAGCAATACACACTCGCACCCCGGAAACATAGTTCGCAATCCAGCCAAAGCCTTTTGGCATTGCGATTCAGTGAAAGCGATTCGCTCCCGTATTTCCAAAGGGGTCGAATGATGACTACATCCGATCATTCGAAATTTCACTGAACACCCCCGACCGAACGATTCGTTTCGGTTTGAACGGCAGGTGCGGCATTTGCGTCACTCTGACCATGAGGGGCGCTGATCACTAAATAGAGCGCAAATCCAACAATCAAAAAGGATAGGATATTCATCCATGCGGTTACATGGCCTTTGCCTCGCTTTGCCTGCAGCCATTGCCATAGCGATGCAGATGCAAGCCAAAGAAATAGGCCACCAGAAAAGATGGTTCCTCGGTCGGTCCAGTCCACTTGGCTGTCCTGAACCAAATTCATGATGACACCGCAAATTACCCCGAACCCAATCGATCCCGCACTCAACAACAAACAATAACTTCCAAACGTCTGAAGATACTCGAGCGACGGCAGCTTCAGAAATCCGCGATTAAGCTTTCTCGCTTTAAGCCTGGCTGCTTGGATCAAGTACATGATCGCCATTGCAAAGCCAAGCGTGACCAGCATCGTCCCGAGCGTCATGGCCACGCCGTGAAACAATCGCCAGAAGGTCGCAGAGGAACCATTCCCAAGCGGCTTGCTCGGAATCGCAATGGAAAGCCCAAGCAGTGCGAGCAACAATGGCAACACGAACAACCCAATCCAACTCTCAGTACGACGCAAAAGCAGCGTCGCATATGCAATTGCTAACGCCCAGGCAGACAAGATTCCCCAATCATGCCACGACGAGAGCAGTCGCCACGATTGATCGGAAGAAGCAGAAACAAAGACCCGATCCAACAGATACAACGTGTGCGTCGACAAGGCGACCGTTGTCATCGCCATCAGCAGCGTCATCAACCACGACTTTCCTCGCGGTGACAAACCAATCCATCGCCCGAATTCCAAACCCAATACGAGAGCGTAGGCGATCAGGAAACAAGTGGCGTTTGGCATGAAAAGCGTCTCGAACCTCGTCTAAGTGGTGCGGCATTCAAGCGAAAAAGCCTCGTTCAAAGTAGGAACGAGGCTGTAATTTCGTTTAAATATTCGTCAAAGGAACGACTGATTCAGACAAGGACCTTAGCCATTGGCTCAGTCCCAATCTTCCTCTTCGTCTTCATCGTCGTCATCGTCATCATCATCGTCGTCCCAATCGTCGTCGTCATCCCAATCTTCGTCTTCTTCATCTTCTTCGTCGGAATCCTCGTCCTCGGCATCGTCTTCGACTTCTTCCCATTCATCTTCGTCGCCGAGATCTTCGTCTTCTTCTTCGTCGTCTTCTTCTTCGTCGTCAAATTCCTCGACGTCATCTTCTTCGAGATCGTCCTCTTCGTCGTCCTCATCATCGTCGTCGTCGTCGTCGAACTCATCCTCGTCGTCGAAATCATCCTTGTCCTCACTCACGACAAAACGCGAGTTGGCTGACTCAAACGAGCGAAAATTCCAGGTCAACAAATCGGACTGCAACGATCCAGGCAACCCGGTAGCCGCTAGCGTCATCTTCACAGTGAACTCCTTACTTTTTGAGCCGACGTTAAGGGAGGGGACAAATTCAACAATACTTTCTACACAAGCAACCAGCCGTCGGCCAGTCGCCCCCGAAAGCCAACCGCCACTTCGATCACAAAACCGAAATAACAACTATCCTTCGATGCAGCATGATTACCCAATCTACGAACAAGGTCAATGGTTGGCCAGATGGGTATCCGGCTCGTTTGGCTCATTCGCAGGAACGATATCTTGCACGCTCTCGCGCTTGCCCGCAAGTCTGGTTGCAATTTCGGCTTCGGCTTGACGGATCTTTTGTGCTCTCGGCAGAGAATCCAAGGATTGCAGACCAAAAAGCTGCAAAAACCGCCTAGTTGTGCCATATAGATACGGTCGGCCTAGTTCTTCCTGCCTTCCTGTGATGCGAACTAAATCGCGTTGCATCAATTGTCGCAGCACTTCGTCGCAGCTTACGCCCCGAATTGCCTCAATTTCTACCCTCTGTAATGGCTGCCGATAGGCGACGACGGCCAAAGTTTCCAGCATTCCCTGACTCAGCAACTCTTCGCCGGGAACATGCTCCAACCTGCGAAGCCAGGGGGCAAACTGCGGCCGAGTCAGAAATTGCATCCCTCCTGCGACTTCTTCTATTCGAAATGCGTGCCCCAATGCGTCATATTGTTCGTTCAGCCTCCTGGCCAACGTTCTCGCTTGCGTCGGGTCTGTTAATTCAGCCAAAACCGCCAATTTCCTGGCCGACAAAGGCTCTTTGGCGATCATCAATATCGCTTCGACCACTCTTAATTTCGACTCTGGGTTAGCATCCCGCCCGTCGTCCGGAGTTATGCCCTCTCCATCCCCCGCTGCGCCACGGCCCCGTTGCAACTCGGTTTCCGGACGAACTGACTCCTCAAAACGGAATGTCGCCCGTCTTTGCTGAACTCGCCAAGCAAAACCAGAGGCTGGAAAACAACTTTCCAACGCATAAGGTTTTCGCAATCCGTCGCAACTGCAATGGTTACGTCTTACTGACATAATTGCGACACCAATCCTTGGAAAATCTATGTGGGAGAACGAGACACGTTGCTTTATTGCAGTCGGTGCGATCGATTATACTGTGTCCGCCGATATCCATGAAATAGGTACCCCCAGGAAGCAAATGCACTTATGACGGAAAAGAGTCGAGCGCAAACTCCCATTCGAGGCATCCTAATTGGCTTAATCATCACGGTGATGGGCGGCATCGTAGCTCTCTTTGTCCTGGTCGTTTCACTCGCGGGCTCGACAATCCAAGGAAACGAATTCTCGCCTCGCAATTTTCAACTACGAGATTTCTCCTACTCTCGACTCCCAGGAACCAAAATCCGCGTTTCGCCAACTGCTCTCGGTACAGCAAGAAGCCTCTGTGCTCGGCCTGTTTTGAAACATCTCCGCTCCGACATCCCACTGGACTGGCAATTGGTGGACGCGGCATCTGGCAGCGCGTCCAACCAATTTGGTCCACAAGTGCTCGTCAATTACCTTTCTCTCCGTGACGCAAACGGCGACAACTTGTGGGACGATTGGTCCACCAAGAATGACGCTTTGGCGGCCGTGTTCTGGCCATTTGTCCAGCAAGCGGCCTACATGGAACTGTATTGGTGCATCCCAAGCTTGATGCAAAAAGCAGAAAACGCATCAAGCCCCGAACAACTCGCTCGCGAAGCAACAATCATTTGTTTGAAAGCTGCCATCGAGCTTTCGCAGGCACCCGATCTCTTTCCATCCGAGAACACCTTCCGATCGACGCCCCGTACCGATCTGAAGACATGGGCAGATGCGCTTGCTCGCGATTTTCAAAACGACGAAGAAGTTCGTGATTTGATTTCGAAAATTCCCTAAAAACTAATCCTTCTTGGAACCTAACATCACAATTCTTCTGAACCTCTTTGAGATCGCAATGTCCTGTGCACAACAGGCAGGCCGATTCCGCTGGAACGAATCGTAACAAGGCTTGCTGGCCTTCGCAGACAATGATGCGAAAGGTCACTGGTCATCGCATCTCGGTATGCAATCCTTCTTGCTCTAGAAATGATGTGGAACACGCATCGCTACAAGACGCATAGACAAAAGGCAGAACACAGATCGTTCCAGCAATCACACCCGAAACTTCACAAACCGTTGATCCATAGTCATGAGAACCAAGCAGTTAGTAGAAATTGGGATCCCAGAACACCTGCTCTCCCTAGCCATCGAATGCGTTCAAAAGCTTTCTGCAGCAGGAAACCGGTCCAAAGAAGTCAAAGAGGTTCTTGCCAAGTGCGCTGCAGATCCCACTGCTTTTACCAACGATGAAAATCTTGCGAAGCTTGCTACTGCATTAAAGGAATGCGTGTTCGAACCAGGCTATTCTGACTGCAAGTCCATCTCCTACAACACTTGGGGTAGCGACATCGAGGATGGCTCGCACCACCAAATGCGAGAAGCTTGCAAGCTCCCGATGGCTGTTGGCGCTGCATTGATGCCAGATGCCCACGTTGGCTACGGTCTTCCTATTGGGGGAGTACTCGCGTTGGAAAACGCTGTTGTCCCTTATGCTGTAGGTGTGGATATCGCTTGCCGGATGAAGCTCTCGGTGCTGGATGCAAAGCCATCGGAGTTGTCCGACGATTTCCATCGCTTCAGAACCGCTATTGAAAATGGAACACAATTCGGAGTCGGTGCTGCTTACAAAACGCCACACGATCACGCGGTCATGGATAGCGATTGGTCCGTTTCGCGTATCACGCGAGAACACAAGGATAAAGCTCGTAAACAACTTGGAACCAGCGGCTCGGGCAATCACTTCGTCGAGTTCGGTGTGCTCACGCTAACTAAAAAAGACGCAGATCTAAATCTCGAAGCTGGACAGTACGTTGCCTTGATGAGCCACTCCGGTAGCCGTGGGACGGGAGCAGCGGTCTGCAGCACATACAGTTCAATCGCGCAGTCTCGATTGCCACGTCGTTACCAACAGTTCGGTCGCTTGGCATGGCTCGACATGGACTCCGAAGCTGGCCAAGAGTACTGGAATGCGATGAATCTGATGGGCGAATATGCGGCTGCCAACCATGACGTTATTCATCGATTGGTATCGAAAATCGCTAAAACAACCATCATCGCTGGTGTCGAAAACCACCATAACTTTGCCTGGCGTGAAAACCATTTTGGGCGCGATGTGATCGTCCACCGAAAGGGGGCTACGCCTGCATCCAAAGGGGTGATGGGTGTTATCCCTGGCTCAATGGCGACTCCTGCCTTTGTGGTTCGCGGGCTAGGTAATGATGCTTCATTGCATTCGGCATCCCACGGTGCTGGACGACGCATGAGCCGTACCAAAGCTAGAGACCAATATGCATTCAAACCTATTCAAAAAGATTTGCTAACCAAGGGAGTGCACGTTCTTTCTGCTGGTGCCGACGAAGTGCCCTACGTCTACAAAAACATACACGACGTTATGGCAGCACAAGTCGACTTGGTAGAGGTCGTTGCCCAGTTCGATCCCAAGATCGTCAAAATGAGCGACGACGGAAAGAGCGAAGACTGAATTTGTGCGTATACCATCACTCGCTGGCCAAGCGATAACCTATGCCTTGCTCAGTCAAGATATGCTTGGGCTGGGCAGAATCTCGTTCGATTTTGCGACGTAAGTTCGCCATGTGAACGCGGAGGTAGTGTGTTTCCTGAATGTTATGATGCCCCCAGATCTCCTTTAAAAGGAAACTGTGCGTCAACACTCTTCCGGACTGGCGAGCCAGGAGTGTCAGGATTTTGTACTCCAACGGTGTTAAGTGCACTTCCGTTTCGCACGCAAAAACGCGACGGCTCGCAAAATCAATCTTCAAATCCCCTTGCTCGAACGTACTTGAATCAGCTCCTGAGCTGATTCGATTTGCATTCCTGAGAGCAACGCGAATCCGTGCAAGCAACTCACCCGTGCTGAAAGGCTTTGTCAAGTAATCATCAGCACCACCATCCAATGCATCTATCTTTTGCTTTTCCTGGTCGCGTGCAGACAAGACAATAATCGGAACCTGCAGCCACTCTCGGAACTGTCGCAGCAAGTCTTGCCCATCCATATCGGGCAACCCCAAATCGAGAATCACCAAATCCGGTTTTTCCTGCGCTGCCATAAGCAGCGCCTTGCGACCCGTTTCGGCTTCCTCCAGTCGAAAACTGTCGCTCGATAATGCGAGACGAAGGAATCGACGAATCGCAAGCTCATCTTCGATCAAAAGGATTAGTGGTTTGTTGGCCATATTTGGAATCAAACGACCTTAGTTTTCTACAGCAAACATCGGAGGTGGTCGGTGGATAGGAAGCTTGATGATAAACTCAGCTCCCCCCTCGACGCGGTTGCGTGCCTCTATTGTACCAGTATGTGCATGAATAATTCCCCGGCAAATCGCGAGCCCAAGCCCCACCCCACGACGACCATCGGGCGACTCCGATTCACCGCGAACAAACTTTTCAAACACGCGTTTTTCAATACCACGCTGCAATCCTGGACCATTGTCAGCAACACGAATTTCAACCCCCGACGCTATCTCTCTCGCTACGATTTCGATACGGCAACCCTCCGGCGTGTATCTCGCGGCATTCTCCAACAGATTGACAAATACCTGCTCGAGCAAAATACCGTCCACCCAAATGAGCGGGATCGATGCAGGAATCTGTATCGAAATGGGATGGTGCACTATCGACCCTCGTACATGATGTACAGCTGAGCCAATGATTTCCTCTAGCACATGCCATTCCAATTTTACCAGAACAGCACCAGCCTCCAGTCTCGTGATGTCGAGCAGGTTTTCGACGAGTCGATTCAAGCGTTGGGATTCATCGATTATCGATTGCGCCAACTCATGCCGCTCCACTTCAGAGACTTGCGAGTCGGCAACTAGAAGACTCGAAGCCGAACCTGCCATCGATGTCAGCGGTGTCCGCAAGTCATGCGACACCGAACTAAGCAACGAATTCCTCAATTGCTCAGCTTCTACTTGGATCATCGCCTGTTGCGTATCAAGTAACGACTGGTCTCGCTCGATGGCAAGCGCAACTAGGCTGGCACATGTTTCCAAGAGTAGCCTTTGCTCTGGATCAAGCAACTGAGCAAAATCAACCGGCTTGATTCCTATCGCACCCACCGTTTGCTGGGATCCCACCAGAGGCACAAACAATGCCGTGGCATTGGGTAGGGTATCGGTTCTAGCACCAGCAACGTGACTATGTTCGGCAACCCAGTGTGCAACAATAGCGTTCACGGGCAACTTAGCGATGCTCGATTCTTCTCCAAAACGCAACTCTATGCCCGATTCTGATCGCAAATACAACACGACTTCTCCAGAGAACATTTCGCTAAGATGTTGCCCTGCTGTCTGAATCAAGAACTCACTGCCAACTAAGGCGCTAAGCTGTCTTGTCAACCGAAAGAGAGACGCGGTGCGTCTTTCTTGATCGCGAGACAATTGCAATTGCCGCTGCATCCTTGCGGTCAGAGTACTGATTAGCAATCCGATCACGAGCATGACAGAAAAGGTAACAATGTATTGCGTGTCGCTTACGGCAAAGCTAAACCTCGGTTCGATAAAGCAAAAATCAAAAACCAACACACCTGCAATCGAACCTACAATGGCAGGTCCACGCCCAAACCATGTGGCTGCCATTGCAACTCCGAGCAGAAAGATCATGGCAATATTCGCTTCGTCTAGCCCAAGCATGGCAATGCCCCAGCCCACCAACGCACATACACCAACGATCAGCCCAGTCCCCCAATACAACCGCTTGTCCGTGGGCTTCCGCGGGACGGATTCGACACGAACCGGACTAACCAGCCCTTGTTCTCCATTGCTATCTCCCCGGATAACGTAGACATCGATGTCGCCACTCCGTTCCAGAAGACGATCGACGATCCCCCATCGTAAAAGCCGCTGCCACCAGGACTGAACCGTCTTGCCAACGACAATCTTGGTCACGTTCCGCGATTGCGCAAACTCAATAATGGCATCCACCACCGTTTCGCCCACCACAGTATGGTTCTCTGCCCCCAATCGCTCTGCCAACCGCAAATGTTCTGCAATCTGTTCGCGAGCTCGCAACGATCGCATCGTACTTTCTTGTGTGGTTACCGAAACGGCTAACCAATCGCATCCAAAGGCATCCGCCATCCTCTTTCCTGCTCGCAACAGTCTCGCGGTCGTAGGGCTCGGCCCCACGCAGACAAGCAATCGCTCGTTGGTCGCCCAAGGTTCCTTGGCAAACTTCTCCAACCTCGCCGCATCCACTTCGCGACGCATTCGCTTTGCTACCTGCCGTAGCGACAACTCTCGCAGCGCTACCAAGTTCGCTTTTTGAAAAAAACTCTGCAGGGCACGCTCGGCTTGAGGTGCTAAGTACACCTTGCCCGCAGTAAGCCGCTCGCTCAGCTCGTCTGGTGTAAGGTCGATCAATTCAATCTCATCGGCTTGCTCAAGCACTGCATCGGGCAGCGTTTCGTTAACAACGATTCCCGTAATCTGAGCAATCACATCGTTGAGACTTTCGACATGCTGAACGTTCAGGGTGGTGTAAACGTCGATTCCGGCATCAAGCAGCTCTTGCACGTCCTGCCAGCGTTTCGCATGACGCATCCCTTGCGCATTGGTGTGCGCGAGTTCGTCGACGAGCAATAGCTGAGGCTGGCGAGCGATCGCAGCATCGAGATCGAATTCGCGTAACGACACGCCGCGATACTCCACCTGCAAAAACGCTAACGATTCAAGCCCCTCCAGCAACGCTTCGGTCTCGACTCGGCCATGCGGTTCGACATAGCCAATGACCACGTCAACGCCTTGCTTCTTTTCGCGTCTAGCCGCTTCCAGCATTGCATACGTTTTGCCAACCCCCGCCGCATACCCAAAGAATACCTTTAAGTGCCCTCGCGTTGCGCGTCTCTCTTCTGCTTGCACCCGTGCAAGCCATTCCTCGGGACTCGTCCGTTCGCTCATCATAGGTGTATCACTCTGCTACCTCGAAATCGAGAGACAAGTTCAACTGCAGAACATTCACTCTCGGTTCCCCCAATATTCCAAACGTTCGCCCCTCGGTACTGCGGCTCACTAACTCTCTCACTTTTTCTACATTCAACTTGCGGATCTTGGCTACCCGTCCAACTTGAAATTCAGCGGCCGCTGGGCTGATGTGAGGATCCAGCCCGCTTCCCGAGGAAGTTACCAGATCCACAGGAACAGAAAGAGTTTGATCCGGGTGCATTGCAACAAGAGCAGCGACGCGTTCCTGGACCGATTCAAGTAACACAGGATTCGATGGCCCTAGATTGGATCCACCGGATGCCGCGGCATTGTATCCCACCGGCCCGGTTGCTGAAGGACGGCCCCAGAAGTATTCCGGTCCATCAAAAGGTTGCCCAATCAATTTCGACCCCAAGGCTCGGCCATTATGCATAACGATACTTCCATTGGCCTGTTCGCTAAAGACGAGCTGGGCAATCGCCGTGACGAACACAGGATAAACGACTCCCGTGCACAACGACAATAACGCAAAAAGAACTAAGCAAGGACGAATTTGACTTATCATGTTTTGATTCCTAACTATGTTTTTAAGATGATGGCTATCGTTTGGCCCGCCGGGCCCTGGTTTGCGACCTGTGTGCATGTCAAGCCAACCCCATTCCAACCAACATCATGTCGATCAACTTGATTCCAGGAAACGGCACTATCAATCCGCCAAGTCCATAGATCAACAGATTGTCTCGAAGCAATCGGTCAGCACCAACCGCACGATACTTCACCCCCTTTAACGCCAAGGGTATCAAGATGACAATAATTATCGCGTTGAAGATCACAGCCGAAAGGATCGCGCTGGCTGGTGTCGCCAAGTGCATCACGTTGAGTGTGTTTAGAACAGGATAAGTCGAAGCAAACGCAGCCGGAATAATCGCAAAGTACTTGGCCACGTCATTGGCTAAACTGAATGTTGTCAACGCTCCTCGCGTCATCAATAACTGCTTTCCAATTTCCACTACTTCAATCAACTTCGTTGGGTTCGAATCAAGATCCACCATGTTGCCAGCTTCTTTCGCTGCCTGCGTTCCGGAATTCATCGCCACGGCGACGTCAGCTTGAGCCAACGCAGGCGCGTCATTGGTTCCGTCCCCCGTCATTGCCACAAGACGTCCGCCAGCTTGATGCTCGCGAATCAATTTCAATTTCGCCTCGGGTGTCGCCTGTGCGAGAAAATCATCTACTCCCGCTTCTGCAGCGATAGCGGCGGCGGTCAAGGGATTGTCTCCGGTGATCATGATGGTTTTGATCCCCATCCGCCTCAACTCACCGAACCGTTCCTTAATCCCTCCTTTGACGATATCCTTGAGATAGATTGTCCCAAGCGTCGTACGACCATCAGCCACAACGAGCGGCGTACCACCACGCTTGGCGATATCCTCAACCGTATAGCGCACTTCCGCTGGCAACTCGCCACCGTTTTCATCGACAAATCGTTCGATTGCATCGGTGGCTCCTTTGCGTACTCGTCGTCCATCCAGATCAACACCGCTAATGCGAGTCTGCGCAGAGAATGGGATAAACGATGCTTGGAGATCGTTCAGATTGCGTCCACGCAAACCATATTTATCTTTGGCTAGGACTACAATACTGCGTCCTTCTGGTGTTTCATCCGCCAGGGATGCCAATTGCGCTGCGTCCGCCAACACAGTAACGTCAATGCCAGGAGCAGGTATCAATTCGACCGCTTGCCGATTTCCGAGCGTTATCGTGCCCGTCTTGTCCAGCAGCAAGACGTCGACATCGCCAGCAGCTTCAACAGCTCTGCCCGAGGTTGCAATCACATTGGCTTGAATCATGCGGTCCATTCCTGCAATTCCAATCGCGGAAAGCAAACCTCCGATCGTCGTCGGAATCAAACAGACGAGCAATGCGATTAGCACGGTTACCGTCACAGGTGTCCCAACTCCGGCTGCAGCAACGCTATAGATAGAGAAAGGCATTAGTGTCACGCAGACCACCAAGAAGATGATCGTCATGGCAGCCAACAAGATGTCGAGCGCGATTTCATTCGGTGTCTTTTGACGCTTTGCCCCTTCGATCAAAGAAATCATCCGATCCAAAAACGTCTCGCCCGGATTGGTGGTTACCCTTACTACCAACCAATCGGAAAGAACGACAGTTCCGCCGGTCACGCTACTTCGATCGCCCCCGCTTTCGCGAATGACGGGCGCACTCTCTCCCGTAATAGCACTTTCATTTACCGATGCGACACCTTCTACCACTTCACCATCGATGGGAATCATGTCTCCCGCTTCGACCAGCAGTACGTCATCTTTTCTCAGTTGGTTAGCATTTACGGCATACCAAGTGGCCCCATACCTTGCATCTTTGAGCTTCTTTGCCGTAACATCCCGTCGAGATGCTTTTAGCGAATCCGCCTGCGCCTTGCCTCGCCCTTCAGCCATCGCTTCAGCAAAGTTTGCGAACACTACGGTGAACCAGAGCCAAGCCGATACACCGAAGATAAACGCAGGCGACTCATTTCCCTTGACGATCAACGAGTAAACGCCAAGCCCCGTAGTAAGGATGCTCCCCATAAAAACGGTGAACATCACCGGATTCCGAAGCTGTCGCAAAGGGTTTAGTTTCACAAGCGACGCCACCATAGCCTGCGTGACGATTTGCAAATCGAAAAGCGATCGCGCTTTTGTATTCATGTTATGCATTCCTATCCTGTCCTGGTCCTAAAGAAGGACCAGCAATGATGTTCGTTGTAAGATCTGTTCGTATTGTTTCTGCCGCGATTACGTGTCCCGGATCGGTTAGCATCTCCGAGGAGACAGCTTTAGACGCCAGCGATAGCTGGCCGTAGCCAATCGCTACAGCGCTGACAAACCCCAGGGTTCAGACTCGTAGCAATTTCAACTAAGGATTTTATTGAGCCGCGTGGCTCGCGACCGTCTGAAGTTGCTCGACAACCGGCCCCAACGCCAATGCCGGTACAAACGTGAGTGCTCCAACAAGTAGCACTGCACCGACGAGCAAAACGACAAA
>CAIXME010000442.1 GCA_903920425.1 uncultured Pirellula sp.
CAGGTGAGCCATGACTGACCAGCTACAAACCCATCGCCCCCTCTTGGATTCCCTCTTGCCTCGCCGCAGGCCAGGGACGAGGGAAAGGAGTCACAGTGCACGCCCCAAGGTAGCCATCCAGTCACGCATCCATCGGGGCAAGCCCGATGGTGTGCAAAGAAAACCAAACGCTTCCCCGTAGCGGAAGATGTAAATCTTCCGTCCATATCCGAAAAGATGTGCCCCCATCCTCATCGCATCAAAAGATGTGAATCTTCTGTCTTCATATCAAAAGAAGCGACTCTTTCTTCTTCGTAGCGGAAGATGTGAATCTTCCGTCTCGCCCACGCCAAGCCACACCTGGCCCCGTGCCAGGTGAGCTATGACTGACCAGCTACAGAGCCATCCCCCTCTTTTATTCCTTCATCCCTGGCCGAAGGCCAAGGGATGAAGGAATGATGCAATACAACCCCTGTAAAGATCCCCATCGATCGTCAAACCAAATCCAAAAGCCGTTGCATGCGCAAGGAGCACTTCAATACTCTCAGACTGGGATTCTTCTTAGCCAGATGAGCGGCATGTTTACGAACAATCCTCGCCCCCTTTTCACCGTCATGCGTTCGCAGCATCGCCGTCAAAAAACTCTTTGCAAACTTCTCTTCAGGCTTTTTTGCGGGCGCAATGTTAGTCCAAATCCGAGGTGGTCCTAGCCCTCGTCAAGGCGTCGCTCGCGACATACCGTTGTCCCATCGTAAATGCCGTTGGCTTTCCTGTTTTTGAGCGTTTGTCATTACTGATTGGATTTGCCAACTTAAGCGTGTCTGGAGAATCGGGAGCTGATAGAAGCAACACTTTGAAAAGTCCACCGAGTGGTCTTGCCTCATCCTTCACCAGCTTGTTCACGAGAACACCTAGTTCGCCGTCGTATGCGTTCTCCTTGATCTCGACCTCATCAAACGTCGCGAGGATACTTGGTACGAGTGGATAGATCACTCCCTTGGAGTAAAAACCCATCCGTGCAACTTGTTGAAACGAACGATTCGGCTGGCAGACGTAAGCGTGAAGTTCGTTGTATTCGGGCCACGCACTTCTTGCCGCCACGATAGCAACGTCATTTGCATTTGCGAGCAAGTTTTCTGCACCAAGCATGCTCTGTAATTCGCGAAGCAAAAACTCTTCTCGCTCCGAAACAACTTCATATTTATCATCAAGGATTTCATCGATTGCTTGATCCAACATAGCGAACGATGCCCAAGCGCATCTCGCATCGTTCAACTTGTCCAAAATCGAAGGTCGAGTATCGTCGGGTGTAAGCACCAAAAGTATGGAAGTCTTTTCCGACGCACTTTCGAGACGTGCAAGGTGCCGCTGAAGTTGTGGCAAATTCACGGCGTTGCGTTCTGTCTTGGTTTCTAAAAGCAAACGGAGGCTGCTCTGAATAATTGCATCCGGGACACCAGTACCATCCTTCGATGGTTGGTTTTCAAAATGGATCAATTCAAATTCGGATTGCTCCAACAGACTACCAAGCAATCTTGACATTCGGTCTAACGAAAGAGATCGAAGAACCGCCAAGAAGGAGGCAGTAACTCGGTTTTCTCCAGTGGAATATGTTGAAAAAATACTGGTCATGTTAGTTCTTTGATTTGGTGGACGCTGGACGTGGTTTCGAGACCTAGATTACCAGATTCCCAATCGCCTCAGGGAATTTTGTAATGAAATGCGTTCCCTACCTTTTTGAACTCAATCTCACCAGCCTCAAGGGCGTGGGCCACGAGAACCATAATTGGAGCACGCAAGGCAGGCGTCGCAGCCGTTTCGCAGCATGCCATCGACATCGCCGCGGAAGTAGCTGTAAAGGTACTCGACGTTGAAATCCCATTTCAAGAATTCAGCGAGAGAAGACTGCCGTTCCATGAACTGCAATTGATCGCCACGCAATAGTCGATCAATCGCCAAAGCAAAACAATCTTAAATTCGCGATTGGTTGTAGTTCCATGATGATCACCGATCCACAACTACTTTGCCCCAAAAGGCCGAAGAGGCATGGCGACAAGAAAGTCTCTTGTAGACAGCCAGCGATTGTCTGGAAGTTACGAATAGCCGAAACTATGCGCACCGAAGTAGCGCTACAATACTTCACCCCTCATCGCTATTTCGCGAAGGGTCAGATTGGTTTCTTCATCTACCGCCCAGACATAGCAGCCTTTCATTCCACGCGTCATTAGCGTGCGATAGGTATTTTTGATGATGAGATCCGCTTGCTTAATCGCATTCATCGGGTCCTCTTCCATCATCCGCTTGATTCCTTTGACGGAGGAATCATTTTTCGATCGAGCACCTGGATTGGTTACGGCTTTTCCATTCTGCAATTTAAAGTCTGGCCCGATAATCACACCAACGTAGTCTAGTTCAAGGCCTTGGCAGGTATGAATGCAGCCGATCTGATTTTCCGATCCTTGTTTCACCAACCACAGATTGCCATCGTCACTTAGATTCCATTGCATTCCAAATTGGTAATCAGGAAACCGGATATCCATGAGCTTGGGATCCTTTTTACTAACCCAATCCCAGCAATATCCAGCTACTAACCTGGAACGTTTTCCTTCATTGTTCTTCGCAAAGATAGCATCCCGTAACTCCATCGGATTCGAAAACACTCGAAAGTCGTAATTGATTCCATCGAGAGTTGTATTCGCTGTTTGCTTCAACTGGAGAGTATGGTCCAGCCACGCGATATAGCCATCCTCCCCGTTGCAACGAAACTGAGATGGTAACTCCATCTGTGTAACTTCAGCGCCAAAATGATCTGCCCACCTGGAGATTTCATCAACGGTACCGATGTCATTGAGAGTGACCTTTTGATTCTCGTCAACGAAGAAAACGGAGAGTTTTGCTGCATCAATGATCTCCATGACTTGGTTTTCGCCCAAATTTTTGAACATGCCAGACTTCTTTGTTAGCCGATGCGCTTCATCGACGACAATCGCATCAACTTCACCTTTGGCACACTCGTGATAGAACCCGGAGTTCTTGAAGAGGTTATCGATACGCGTCTTCTTTAAGTTTCCAGCGAGTTTGCTTTTGAAAACTTCGCGAGGTGCAGAATTCTTGGTCGTATACTGAACTATCTTGCCACGCTTCGAGAGTTCAACCAGCAGATTGATCGCAACTACCGACTTTCCCGTTCCCGGCCCCCCCTCCACGATAAGCACTCGCTTCTTTTTCAACGTCGCCATGGCAGACAAATTGATTGCCGCCTCAAAGATCAGCTTCTGCTCATCGATTAGCGTGAATTCCTGATTCCCCGACAGCAGCGAACTAAGATGATCCGTTAGCCCTTTCGATGGTCGAATCTTGCCCTTATCCAATTGGTAAAGCAAATTACCACGATCGCCGACTTTTACGTGCCGTTCAATAAAAGCTCGAAGCTCTGAGGCCTCATGTGCGATAAAGACCGGCGCCCGACCTAGATGCTCCCAATAGAAGCCGTTCCGAATCTCAGCTGAAGATTGGCAATTGTGCAAATACGCACATGGGTGCAGACCGACATTATGGGCTTCAACGTATTCATTGAAGTCCCTCATGAACTGGGTATAACTCCAAGCTTGATAGGAAGGATGTAAAACGTCGCGTTCCTTCCCGCCAACCCATGTCCGCACAATTGCGTCCATAGTGGTCGACTCAAGGTCTGTCCACTGCTTCAGCTCAATGATAACTGCAATGGGTGTTTGATCTTCGTTGAGACCAGTGATGATAAAGTCGATCCGTTTAGCGGACTGGGGAATCCTGTACTCGATAGCAACGCCGACATCGTCTGGAATTCCAGAACCAGCCAAAATGTTACCTACATACGGCAAGGAGTTTTGAAAAGCCTGAGCCTCACTCGCGGAGGGGGCATACCCCATGTTCTGGCGAAATGCATTTTGAATGACAGGCCCGATCTTGTTCTCCCTAACCGTCTCGCAAAACTGGCTCTTGGTCGCAGAATAAACAATCATGAAAACAATTTCTGTGGTACGAGACGATGACCTGGGCTAAGTACAATAAACCAGTTTACAAAACTGGCGCAATTTTGAACATTCTATCGCTTCGTGGGAGGGAACTTCTGCAGGCTGATTTATTGCGTTAGGATCGCATGTTTCCATTCGATTAACAGAGTGACATTGCGATTCCAAGCGTTGACAATTACCTCAACGTCTTGGTCACTCAGATCGCCCGTTTTGACTTCCACAATTGCCATAGGAGTCTCGGGGCCAGTGATAGTCGTATCACGTCAGTTGGATTTCTGTCCGTTCACGGATCGTTGGTTTAGGGAATAGATTTCAATATAGCGATCTTTGTAGCTTGCATGGCTTTTCCTATGGGGAGTCCCGCGAATGGAAAATTGATCGCCACGCTCTGGCCTTGAAAAGCGTCGTCGATCGCGAGTCGATATTCTTTTCCACCCAAACCAATAATCATAGAAAACTGTTCGAGTCCTTGGTCCTTCACTTGCATCTTAAGCAGTTCTCTTGAAACTGGATTCGACGCTTTGCGTTTGAATGTGACTTCGTAAGCTTCCGGTATTTCGAAGTCTGGCAAAATGAATCCGTACTTGGCGCTTAGGATGATCCATTTAGTTCCAAAGCGTTCTGCATACTGTCGATTCAACTTGAACGGCGAACCTGTGTACACGTCTCTAGCAAGCGTTGGTCCGGCATTGGGATTCTTATCCCAGATCTTGCTTAGACCGCAGGGTACGATGACCAGCACTTCGCTTTTGGCTCGAACTCCCATTTCAGCCTTGCTCGCGACGCATGATAGCATCCAACGATAAGTAACGATCCTTGCCGCCGGAACTTCGCCACAGGAAACCGTTGCTACCATCGTAACGAACCATTTCGCCAGTTGGCAGATGGAAACATGCTCGCCCCTTTGGATTATCTGCGCTCTGTACGTTGGCCGCTTCAAGCTTTATATCAGGGACAACTTTGTTGGCGCGCAACCATTCGAGCAAACGCCATTCGGGTTCAGTCTCGAGTCCGACCTCACTCAAGGATTGAGCTCGTTGCAAGCCTAAGCGGGTAGTCCAACGCCAATGTCCCGACATTGAATCTTGCGAAGTCAGAGTAATCGGTTGCTTAAGCAAGCGAATTGGACCTAGGCGGTACAGCATCATCGATTCGTTACGACTTGCTGGCCAAGGCGTGGGGATTTCAGATCTATCGACAACGTCGATTTGTTCGACATCCGCAACATATCGGATTCCATTGGGTTCATTCATTCCAAGCGGAACGTACAAGGCAACTTGCTTGACGAAGAACTGTCGGCGCTGTGACTTTGTGCGAGGTTGGTAGTATGTCCTTTCTCGCTTGATCCAGTCTAAGTGCTCGGCGGCACCGGGTGATCTCAATACCCCTATCAAAACAGGCTCGCTCGCTGCCACTCGCCAATCACGCGATCTTCCCTCCGCAAGGTGCGGAATCACGCGATCCGCCATCGCCCATCCACCTTTTTGAAACGCTTGTACCAACCACTGTCGCATGTAAGACAGATTACTCGGCAATGCAGGAATTGCGCCAATCCCAAAACGATCTATGGACTGCCACAATCGACTTGATTGGAATTCTCGCGGCTGTATTTCGGCATAGGGAAACGCAGCAACGGCCTGCACAACAACATGTTTCGGAACCCCGTTCGTACCCGGTTCCTTTTCAATTTCAAGTATTGCATCTCGGTACCGATGCAGAACGTTAACTGCGTCGCGGGGCGGACCAAATGAACCAAACTGCTGTCGATACTCTTCAGATGCGTCGATTCGATACTTAGCATCGCAAACGAGCAATATTTGCGGCCATCCAACTTCTTCGTAACGGATGATGATGTCGGGCTTCTGGGGAATAAGCGTTATATCATCCGCATCGTATTGGAAGTTGTACGTGACGCTGACCTTTCGATCATTCGATTTGATACAATCGACGCGTTGTCGGCTTCCCTCCAATAACCGAACTTGAAGGCTCGAGCGATTGAGTTTGAACAAGTCACGAAGATCTACATTGCTAACATTTGGCTCGCGAAGCAATTGCACAATCGATAAGAAAACCCAGTACTCATAAAGCACATTTAGGTCCTTAACGGACATTCGGTAAATATCTCCCTCTAAACGAAGCCCGAACTTCAACAACATGCAAAGTCGGTAAATCTCCTTGTACCCTGGGGCAGAAACCAATTGTAAAGAAGCAAATTCACCAGGCACTGGACCATTCGCTTCGGCTATCGGCTCAAGCCGTAGCAATTGAGATATTCGGTTCTCCAGGCTTCGAAGAGACGATTGAGTCGCTCTACTTCGCTCACCAGTCTCGGAAACGTCTCCAAGCGATTTGTGGAGAAAGCCAAGCATCCTGCGAATATCTGTCAATTGACGTCGGATCCAACGATGCTCCATCGTATCAAGCGTAGGTTCCGAGGGACTTTCTAGCAATCGCTCCCGAACAGGTCCAATCGAAGTGTCCTGAGTAATACCGCGGCCAGCGCCTCGTCGCACTTGTGCTCGTACAGAAGAATCCGTCCGTCGAATCCGCTCAATTCGATTGTAACTTGGACGACGAACGAGTGATCTTCGAGGTTGTTGTGCAATGTATCGAGCTGATTTCTCTAGCTCCCCGAGTATATGCTCTAAGAGAATCAACCATTCCAATCGAGATGGTCGTCGATTCGTATCTAACTTACCCAATTGATGTGTCGAGCGGAGATACTCATAGGCCAAGCTCGTGAGGATTTCCTGAATCTGCGAAAGGATTTCTTTGTAGTCCGTTTCGTAGTCGATTTTTGTTGGAAACACCTCCACTTCAATATCCAGCTGTGGCTTGCCGTTGATCGCGATAGTAAAGAGGCTTCGACCTATCTGGCCCTGGAAATTGATCACTCCGTATGCGACTCTATTATTCTCTCGAAAACTTAACCGCTGAGTGATTTGTGGATCGCGATGAAGAATACTGACTTGATCGCTCGAACGATGTGCTTTCACATAGACTTGGTAGTCGAGTTGCTCATAAAGCGCTGGTCCAATCTCGACCGTAGGGTCATCGTTCAGTTGCTTTGGCACGTCTCGCCAATTGTCACCTTCAAACTCAAGCGAATCACACCGTGGTGAGAGTTTCAATCTTCCTTCAACTTGGGTTCGTTGCGAGAGTATGGGAGGATCGTACTTTGCAGTACGTTCCCATACGAGGGAAAAGCAGTTCGTATTGATTCGGAAGAGTTCTTTCATCGGTTATAGCCAGTAAGAAGTAAAGCCTTCTGTCTCAAGCCGATCCCACATGAGGCACAGTCTTGCGGCCGAACGAGGAAGTTTCGCACTAACCAGCGTGGCAGGTCTTCCTGCTTTGTCCCACTTGTCAACTTGTGAACCAACGACATCCTCACTATCGAAAGGGTGCCCTTGTATGGCCAACCCTAAAAGCCCAAGAAGCGTCCGTCGAATTGCATTACTTCCGCCAACGATTCGAGGGAGTATCTTCATTGACAAAACCAAATCAAGCGGGTCGACCACTTTATTGTCACGAGAACGGAATGATGACCGAACTTCCTCTGCGTTCAGCAAGAAAAGAATCATCTCATCGCGTGTTCGATATCCAACCTGCAACTGACTGCATGTGAGGCAAGCGTTGACTCTTTTAAGCCATGTGATCGAGGATTGGATTAAAGCCATCGACGGTTCTTCTAAATTTGACAGCTGACTCAAACGAGTCGCGGCGGAATGCCAATACTTAACTGGCCATATCGGCTCTGCCTCGCTGGGTATGGAACTCTCATCTGTAGTGTCTGGATTCCAGTCCAAATCAACTTCTGATAGTTCGATAGTAAAAGCTCGATCAAGGACCTTGCGACTGAATCCGTGTGTGCTCTCATCCATGTTAACGGTACCAACGATTCCAAGATTGGCAGGGATTGTTTGTTGCTGCCAATGTTCATCGTTCTCGCTCAATTGCAATGAAAGCAAGGAGTCGCTTTCGAACCCGCCATTTTCCGATGGCATTCGGTCCTCAATGCAGCTCAAGATCTCGGCAAAATAGTATTCGACTCTTGCAAGGTTCATTTCATCTATGATGCATGTGGAATGACTCGAAGGGGAAAGCGAGGCCTTCCTCGCAACCGTTAAGAACGCGCCGGGGCGAAATTTGCCTTGAAGATCAACGTAACCAAGTACCTCGGAACTATCGGTCCAGTCGGGGCGAACTGAAATGCGAGTAGACACGCCACCGGTATGTTTTGCGATCAACGACGGAAGTTTTGATTTGCCGGTGCCTGACACTCCAGCCAAGATCACAAATGGCTTGGTTCGAATGGCTGTAACATAGGTTGCGATTTGCCAAGGCTCAAACGTAAAACCATCTTGTGAAATATCCTGAATCAATCGTTCGAGTGCGACGGATATTTTCTCGGGATTTGGCTTAACGATTTCGATATCCATTTGAATATTCCATTTTCTCTTGATCGTTGATAGGACATCGTTTCTGCACTTAGACGATTGAAGCGCCTGCCAGTAGGGTTCTTTAAGGACTGCATGCTGAACGCGTTGTCGAATTTGGGTGGGGTTCGGCTGATCGATTGAAAGCGGCTGAGTGACCTCCAAGTGTGCGAGCAACCAAAAGAAATCGCCTGCAAGCCGCCCGAATCCTTCTGCAAGCTGTTGGTCCGTGACCTCTCGATCGGCCTCCTTGAACTTTTCGATAAACTTTGGCAGCAGCCAATCAAACGAAATTCGATTCTCTTTCAATTCACCTTTCGCGATCGCATGCACGACGAGGGCAACGATCATCGGCTTGTAAAGCTGTGGACTCGACATTTCCTCTAGCAGCTCAACGAAGTTCTTCGCAGTCTTTTCGGGCGAAACGAGTAGAGCTACCTTCTTTCGATGTTCAGATAGACCAAGCTCAGCACTCTGTAGATAGGTCATTTGACGCGCGACAGTAGCGTCTAGTTCAGCACGATCTCCACTTCCAAGGTTTTCGCGAAGCCATGCCAATCGTGATTCATATCCAGTTAAAGTAACACGCTCTGATTCGTTCGCATCAAGACGTTGAACTTCACACCCCGCGTCATCGACGCTCTTGACATAGTATCGAGCCTGTCGATTCGTACTGTAGAAAACGATCTTCTCTGCGCAGTACCATCTCATGATTTCCAAGAACGATTTATGAGTCCTGGGGAGTTCATGGACATCGTCGACCCAAGCCTTGTAGGCCTCTAGCAAGGAAGCAAATGCTGACCGGAGAGTGGGACTTCTTTGTCGTAGTTCATCGAGCGTAACAAAACGTTCGAAGATCATGCCGCGGGTGTATCCGCCAGCAAGCTTTCCAGAGCCAATTGGAACTCGGGCTCCGATTCCCTGGATTACATCGGAAAAGCCACGCTCCCTTAATAGTTCAACAGTTGACGGCTGTAACTGGCCGTAAACCTCCCGAGCTTTACCTTCCGGATCAACCTTGAACTCGGTTGCAGCGACCCCTAATCCTATTCGAATGCCGACTGGTTCGTCGCATGAGAAATGGAATACAGGATAGACGCCCTTTTGAGCGCTGATTGTCTCGCGTTCATCGAACACGGACAGCCAAGGGACATTCGTCCAGTTTCCTTTCCCAGCCGATGCGTCACCTTTCCAGTACAAACTCGGACAAAGTTCATTAGCTTCAATTTTCGCCAATTCCCTCAATCGTCGAACCAGTCGGACGACATCGGAATCTCCAGAGAATTTCTCTGGTCTATGCGGGTACTTTTCAAGCAGCAACTGGCATGCTGTCCAAAAATCGTTCTCTTCATAACCGCCCAAACTGGAACTCAAACTAATCCCCCCCTTGGATAAATCAAAAATAATGAATCAGTGTTTATACGATGCTGATCATACACAGCAGTTCAACGGCAAAGTCTATCCGAACTTAAACTTAAGCGATTTCATCAAGATCGTTACAGCGTAGAGTGATTATCGGTGTTCTCGACACCTATTGCCCCGCTTACGAAAATTGACTTCCTCAAAACTTCGATCCTACATAAACTGATCTTCTCTGGAAATCGATGCGATTACAAGTTAGATTCGCAGATGGAGTGGGCTCATGCAATTTAAAATTGCTTCCTCGGTTGATGCTTTCGGCGAAGCCCGGTATCGCAAGTATTAAGATTAGCGTAATCAAATGAACCCCCATTCCGTTACCTGACGGCTTGCACACATCCCTTGAAAGCAATTTTTTTCAGGGCTATCGGGCGTCCTCGTTCCGTGAATTATTATCGCACGGATAATGAATACCGCGTCGAAATATTATGCTGAACCACGCAGACCACATCGAAATTGTCGGGATCGCGACGCTGAGAAGGCTTTGGTTTGGAGAGCCAGATGCACGGTTTTGGGATCTTTCGGATCGACTATCAATTCTGATTGAACGGTAGCGATTGCATTTTGTTGATGGATCTAGTGCAGGGGACCGTTTCTTTGCTCGGGCACTTGCTCGTTAAGGTCGTCAGATGCGTTGAAGCTTTCCAGGTGTATTGGCCGAACGCATTGAGTGAAAATGCTATGGTGGGTGACCATGCATTTGAGGGTTCTTTGCTTGTGCGATACGTTTTTTACTTCTTGTATCGGACGATGACCACTCTGCAAACGTATTCATCTTTGCCGAGCTGATCGATCATCAACCTCTCCACCAGATCAACCGATCCACCTCCGGTTCCTGCACCGATGAATGGAAACGCGATCGATTTAAAACCGTGCTCCTTTGCAATGCACAGTGCGTTTCGACAAGACTCGCGAATGGAATACTCGGAAGACCGCCACCACATGCTTATCCCTGCAAGGTGAAGGATACCCGTGAAAGGCGAACGGCCAGCGAGGGTTAATACTGCACCGCCTAGCGGTATAGGCCCTAACTTTGCAACCTCGCGAAACGGCTGATAACCTGCTCGTTTCTTGATGGCACCAGAAACTCCCTGTGGCAGCAATAACCACCAAGGAATGATGTTGCGATTCCACGCGTTTACGATGACCTCTACGTCTTGGTCAAGTAGATCGCCGGTTGTCACATCCACAATTGCCATAAGGCTACAAGCATCTCATTCTTTGTCTGGAAACACAATAAACATAGCCGGGACAGCATCCGTCAGCCAGACTCCGTTTGCCGATAAGTAGAAGGTGTGGCCCGATTCATGCATTGCATCAGTGTGAATCGTCAATATGAGAGGCTTCCCGCGTCGAGCACCTACCTTTTTGGCGGTCTCAATATCTGCCGATAAGTGTACATGGTTGCGAGACCGCTTTAGCAATCCCAGTTCGCGAATACTCTCAATGAACGCAGCAACCGTTCCGTGGAAAAGTTGATTGGGAGGCGTTATAGGTTCAAGATTGAGCTCCACGTCGGGAACCGAATGGCCTTGGTTAGCTCGAATCCTCAAGCCATCATCGCTCAGCGAAAACCGTTTCTTCTCGCACGATGCAACCACCTCATGCAGCAGCTCAAGCGACAGTTCATTCCCCTTGCGATTGGCATTTTCAATCAGCTCGTCGATCGGTAACCAACCTTCGGGATCAAGCTGCATGCCGACGACTTCCGGCTGATGCCGCAGCACGAGGCTCAGGAACTTGCTAGTAGAGGTGAGACTTTTCGGGGACTTGTTCATATGCTGTTCGCTGCTTGGTAGCTGCCTTGGTCTAAATCCTGTTCATTCAGGAAATCCACTTTCGATTCCAGTGGATCCATTCCACCTAGCGGGAGTTTAACATTGATGACCGGGATGTACAGGATTAGACTCGCAAAATCAAACTCGCTTCCAGGCCACTACTGTGAAATTTTTCGCTTCCTCCCCCGAACTATTCGGATGCTGGCGTGTCTTCGCAAGAGTCTGGTGATCATTCTCTCTCAACAACGGGATTTCGTCGTGAGATTTCTTAGCAACCTAAACTTTCTCTTTGGTGGTGTTTCCACTCGATTGGTTGCCGATCGCGCCGCGATAGTCTAACGCGCTGCGCAATCGCGGCATGCACTGTTCTACCCATTGCCTTCTAATTTGGATGTAGAACGTGAACCATCAGACGACTTCGTTTTGACGCAGCGCTTTCTGAGATCAAATCAATCGACCGAGTTAAGGATCTTGCAAGTCTGATTCGTGGTCCCGCGCGACCTGACACAGAACATGTATAGATTCCTGACGCCATCAAGCCCTCATCTCGGTCTTCAAGTGCGGCACCGCCCTTTCCAACGACCCGCTCCGCATTGAGCAATCGTCCGGAGTCGAGGCATGCATGCGCTCATCTTTCATAAAACCAATAACACTATCACTTATCGGATAAACAATCATGACCAGAATTGAGCGACTTAGAAATATCGGTATCTCCGCCCATATCGACTCGGGAAAGACCACATTGACAGAACGCATGCTTTACTACTGCGGCCGAATTCACGAAATTCACGACGTTCGTGGTTCTGACGGCATCGGTGCTACCATGGACAGCGATCCCATCGAACGCAAACGTGGCATCACGATTTCGTCTGCAGTCACGAGCGTCGACTGGCTCGACCACGTATTCCAAATCATCGACACGCCTGGCCACGTTGACTTCACTGTCGAAGTCGAGCGAAGCCTTCGCGTGTTGGATGGTGCGGTTCTGGTCCTGTGTAGTGTGGGTGGCGTGCAAAGCCAGTCGTACACTGTCGACCAGCAGATGCGTCGCTATGGTATACCTCGCATCGCATTCATCAACAAAATGGATCGCGTAGGAGCGAATCCAGAACGCGTGATCCGCGAGTTGCGGTCCAAGCTAAAGACGAATGCGGTGCCGTTGCAGCTGCCAATCGGTAGCGAAGATGGCTTCGCTGGCGTCATCGATCTTGTAACCATGCAAGCCGTCTATTTCGATGGTCCATGGGGGGAAGTCGTACGTCGCGAACACATTCCTTTCGAACTTGCCGCTGCAGCGAGTATTGCACGAAGCGAAATGCTGGAAGCAATCGCGATGGTCGACGATACATTGATGGAATGCGTGCTCATTGAGCGTGAACCGAGTGTCGATGAAGTGCGAGAAGCGATTCGGCGAACAACCATCGCGCACCAAATGACACCAGTGTTGATGGGAAGTGCCGGCAAGAATTGTGCGGTTCAAGAACTCTTGGATGGCATCGCTTTCTACTTACCAGCCCCGACCGATCGGCAAATATGGGCGCACGACTTGCGTCAACCAACTGCCGATGTCGATACTCCTCGCATGGTAGCTCTTTCGAGCGTCTGCGAAGAGCCGACAGTAGCAATGGCGTTCAAAACGATCGTCGAGGACTTCGGTCCTGTGACTTACATTCGTGTTTACCAAGGACAAATCGAGAAAGGTCAAACGTATATCAACACTCGCACTGGCAGACGACAACGGTTTCCCAAGTTAGTTCGCATGCATGCGGATCGACGTACGGAAATCGAGGTTGCTCAAGCTGGAGACCTATGCGGTGTGATCGGACTTGATAGCGTCTTGGGTGATACTTATGTGGAGGACAACTATCGTGTGGCATTGGAGAGCATTATTGTTGCTGAGCCAGTTCTGCAACTGGCGATTGAGCCGGAGGGACGCGAGGACTCGGACCGTTTGGTCAAAGCTCTCGATCGCTTCCGTCGGCAAGATCCAACGTTTCGCTTTTGGACCGATGCAGAGTCAGGCCAGATGTTGATTGCCGGAATGGGGCAATTGCATTTGGACGTCTACATCCAACGCTTGCGTGACGACCACCATTGTCAAGTGCATGTGGGGCGGCCTCAAGTCGCCTACAAAGAACGTCCTAGTCGTGTTGTTCCATTCGAATACCGGTTGAAGAAGCAGAATGGCGGCCAAGGCCAATTCGCTCACATCGTTGGGCGATTAGAACCTTTGCCCAATGATTCAGAAGCCGATTTCGAGTTTTGCGATGAGGTTTCGGGAGGCAGGATCTCGCGATCCTTCATCCCAGCGATTCGCGAAGGAATGGTCGAAGCATTATCGTGTGGACTTCTAGGCAACTACCCCGTTGTCGGCGTTCGCATGGTACTACTGGACGGACAGGAGCATGAGAAGGATTCGTCCGAATTGGCGTTCCGTCGATGTGCATGGGAAGCGATGCGGCAGGAAGTGTTGCCACGCGCCGAATTGGAACTGCTTGAGCCAATGGTTCGACTTGAAGTCGAGGTTCCAAGCGAATTCCAAGGAAGCGTTGTCGGCAACCTTTCTCGTAAGCGCGCGAGCCTTTCTTCATCGCAAGATTTGGAAGGAACGTGCCGAATCGAAGCCAAAGTACCATTGGCCGAGATGCTCGACTACGCGAACGAGATCCGTTCGCTGACTCAAGGCAAAGGCACCTTTACGATGGTTCCTGCTGGCTATGAGGCAGCACCGAAGCGAGTCGCTGAAAATGCAACTCGGTCAGACGGTCAGCGCAAAGTAAGTATCGGCTAATGCAACACCGCAGCCCTTTTCCCAAAGTGGCTGCGGTGTTTTTTAATTAGTACTCGAAACGCGGCTTGAGGCTTCAAACGCCGTGAATCCATTTCTTGAGGCGTTTATCTGTCCAGCCTGCACTCCTACCAGCATTGCCGCAAGGTAAAAGCTCCTATCACAACCCGCTGCGTCAGCGAGGGACACAGACTCGCAAGCTTCCAACGCTTTATGGTCGCCTTTCGC
>CAIXME010000443.1 GCA_903920425.1 uncultured Pirellula sp.
CAAGCCTAGCAGTCCTACAAAGTCTAAGCCTTCCCCTCGAAGTGAAGCCCTCACGTTGTTGAGCGCCCTGCAACGAGAGGCGCGATTACTAGATTTGGTTTGTGAATCGCTCGATCAATACAGTGATGCCCAAATTGGTGCCGCGGCCAGAGACGTTTTGCGAGATACAAAGAAGACACTTGATCGTATGTTTGCTATCAGTCCATTAGTGGACTCGCAAGAAGGAGAATCGATCGAACTCCCCAATGTTGTATCACCTGTTCGATGGCGAGTGATCGGTAAAGAATCGTCCACCAATGCCGTACTCAGCCATCGGGGCTGGCAAGCGACCAAGATCGATATGCCGCAATGGTCCGGAAATGCCGATGATGCTTTGATCATCGCCGCCGCAGAAGTGGAATCCTAGTCGATCCGTCTACCATCATAGTCGTCGCAATGCTTCACTCACGTGATCCCGATCCAACTGATAGCAACGTGAGCTTGTCCGTGGAGTCCTACGGAAGAATTCATTTTGGACTGATGGAGATCTGCGACGGACAACCTCACTGTTTCGGGGGCATTGGCGTGATGATCGACCACTCCCGAGCCATCGTCCAAGCCAAACTGCAAAACCAAAGCGAACGCCTTTCCCGCAGCTTCACTCCTGAATCGTGCCACATCGAAGCAGACCAGTATTGGCTGCCCCGCATCGAGGCCATCGTGAACGCTTGGCACACTCGCTTTGGATCGGTTCCCGTGGAATCCCTCGCACTGCATTCAACACCCGTCCCGCACTGCGGGCTGGGCTCGGGCACTCAATTGGCGTGTACGCTCGTCGCCGCACTGCTCGCTGCTCATCGGCATTCAGACGACGCGAAACACACATGCACATTTACCTTTGCCACAATTCCAAAGCTGCTGGAATCGCTCGATGCCGATCCTGCTTTCTCCAACTTGAGGCCGATCGAAAGACTCTCCGCATTGAGCCAAAGAGGAAAACGATCGAACATAGGACTGTGCGGATTTTTGCAGGGTGGCTTTGTCGTTGATCGCGGGGAAACCATCGCCCAGCGTACCCAACATTTTTCATTTCCGGAGCAATGGCCCATTTTGATTATTCAAGATCTGACGTCCCTAGGAGACTCCGGTACGGCAGAATCAAAAATGTTCGAACAGTGCTCCCAATCTCCAAACCCCAACCGATCTCAGATGCTGCATTGCATCGATCAAGAGATACTGCCGGCTTTAGCCAATCGCGATTGGGTACAATTCGACCATGCGTTAGGCACATACGGACGCTGGGCTGGTCAGATTTTTGAGCCGGTACAAGGTGGCATCTATCGCACACCCCAAATAGCCAATGCTATCGCGGAAGCGAGCAAGCTCGGTATTACGGGTGCTTCACAAAGTAGCTGGGGACCTTCCATATGCGCGATCGCACGAGACGACGATCACGCCAAGTGGTGCGAGGCTCGACTGCGAACGAACTTGACCAACGCACGTATCCACGTAACTAAAGCGATCAACCACGCCGCTAGACTTTGTTTGCCATGAGCTATATAGGACGACTGGCTCCATCACCAACAGGCGCTCAACATCTCGGCAATGCAAGAACGTTCATGGTCGCATGGCTTGCATGCCGCTCTGAAAAAGGAAAACTGCTGCTGCGGATCGAGGATCTGGATACACCGCGAACCAAAGAAGGTGCGACCGAGCAACTTCTGGAAGATCTGCGATGGTTGGGCCTGGATTGGGACGCAGCGTGCGACGCTTCGTACACCACGCAATCGGATCGTGAGTCGCGATACCGACAAGTCCTCCATGATTTGCAAGAACGCGAACTTGTTTATCCATGCACTTGCACTCGGAGCGAGATCGATCGCGTTGCGAGTGCACCACACGAGTCAGCGCTCGACGGTGCGATCTATCCCGGAACTTGCGCAGCGAGATCTGCCGCGGATGCGCGATCGCTCGACGCGGAAAAGACACCGTATTCTTGGCGTTTTCGGATGCCCTGTGGGCTACGGGAGTTTCACGATCAGCGATTCGGCCCACAATCCCTCGACGCCAAGCTCCGTTTGGGAGACTTTATCGTCGCACGAAGCTATGGCGTCACAGCCTACCAACTAGCGGTTGTCGTCGACGACCATGACGCCAAAATCAACCATGTCGTGCGAGGATCCGACTTGATCTACAGCACATATCGACAACTCGCCATATACGAAGCCATGGACTGGACTCCGCCTAATTGGTTGCACTTGCCCCTCGTCGTTGGCCCAGATGGTCGTAGACTCGCAAAACGGCACGGGGATACGCGACTAAGCACCTTTCGCGAACAAGGTGTTGCGCCAGAGTCCATTTTAGGATTTCTGGCCCAAACGCTTGGAATTACTGCGGACAAAACACCGGTGCGACTCTCGGATTTGCTCGCCCATGTAAGTGGGGAACCAAACTGGATCCAGCGTATTCCGCTTGCCAACTGCACTCTGTTAGGCAACCAGTTTCCTTAGTTTGGTTCTGCGATTTTGGGCCGAACAAACCATGGGTACAAAACGGGCAAGACCAATGTAGAAAGCAAAGTCGATGTGACGATTCCACCGATCACGACGCTGGCCAATGGGCGTTGGATCTCCGCGCCGTCACCGTGGGAAAACGCCATAGGCACAAAGCCCAGCGCAGCCACAAAAGCCGTCATGAGAATGGCTCTCAATCTCGCTAACGCGGTGCTCCTCACAACATCGACAATGGGCTCACCCGCATTGCGACGTTGCTCTGCGGAACTCACCCATACCAAACTGTTCAAAACTGCCACGCCGAACAACGCGATAAACCCAACACCCGCGGAGATGCTAAATGGTAGGCCGCGAATCGCGAGCGCATAAACGCCCCCCGATGCGGCAACAGGAATCGCAACGAACACCAAAAAAGTCAACGAGAGTGAATGGAACGTCAAATACAAAAGGATACCGATCAGCAAGAGAACAAGCGGCGTAATCAAAGACAGTCGCAGCGACGCTTCCTGCAAACTCTCGAAATCGCCACCCCATTTGATTTCGTATCCGTCGGGTAACTTGATTTCCGACGCAACACGCTCGCGGGCCTCATTCACAAAGCCAGCCACATCTCGCTTTCGAACGTTTGCAGAAACAAACGTCCGTCTGCGATTCCACTCGTGCTCAATCGCCGGAGGGGTTTCTAGATTCTCGATTTTGGCTACGTCTTTGAGAGGAATCGATTGTCCCTTCCGCGTGGCGAGGGGCATCATGCGGATGCGGTCGAGGTTGTTCCGATACTCATCGGGCAGACGAATAACAATCGGGAATCGTGCACGACCGATATAGGCTGTTCCGCATTCCAATTGTCCCAGCGACTCCACTGCCTGCATTATCACATCCGCATCGACTCCATATCGAGCCAATGCGGCTCGATCTACCTCAATGCGAAGAGTCGATAGATTGGACTGGATATCAGGCTTTACGTCGGCATGACCCGGTATCTTTTGCAACACATTGGCCACCTCTTTAGCAATCCGAGACAACTCGCTCAGATCATCGCCGTAAACTAAAACGGCCACGTCTGCTTTGACCCCGGCGACCAACTCATCCACGCGCATCTCAATCGGCTGAGTGAATCCGAAGACCGCACCCGGGACGGAGGCTTCCAGTTCTTTTGAAAAGCGTTCGATGAGATTATCTCGAGTTACGCCGGCGGCCCATTGTTCTTTGGGATGTAGCATGACCCACACATCCGTTTGATGAACGCCCATAATGTCATTGGCGATCTCAGGCCGTCCAGTTTTGCAAAAGACAGTGCGAACTTCGGGATACTTCTTGACGATCCCTTCGATACGGGTCGTCATGGTTACCGAATCTTCAAGTGTAGCGCTTGGCAATCGCACCGCTTCAATCAACAAATCTCCCTCTTCTAGCCGAGGCATAAACTCTCCACCCAAATTCCAAGCCACGGGAATGGCGACGAGCGTGAGCACAACCGCTGCGAGCCGGGTTGCGTGAGGCCTGCTGAGAACCCAGGACAGAACCGGTTGATACATGGCCATCATCCGACGCATTACCCAACTCTCTTGGTGGGTATTCGGTTTCTTCATGGGCAAGAACAGCGACGCAAGAGCCGGCATGACCGTCATGGATACGATCAAAGAGCCTAACAAGCAGAGTAACACCGTTAGCGCCATGGGGAAGAATAACTTACCCGCACTGCCATTGAGCATCAGAATTGGCAAGTACACGACGGCAATGATCAGTTCACCAAAGAGTGTGGGCTTGCGGACTTCGATTGCTGCTTCGCGGACGATTGACTCTCGAGACTCGCCCGAAGAGGCGGCGTCCAATCGATGCATGCAGTTCTCAATCATGATGACAGAGGAGTCGACGATCAATCCAAAGTCGATCGCACCTAAGCTCATGAGTGACGCGGAGATTCCTAATGCGAACATCGAGTTGATGGCGAACATCATCGATAACGGGATGGCAATCGCCGTGATGAGACCAGCTCGAAAAGAACCAAGAAAAAGAAACAAGACGAGGATCACCAGCCCTCCACCTTCCAGCAAATTGCGGCCTACGGTGGTCAGGGCTCGATTGATTAGCCCCTCGCGGTCATAGATGATTTCGATTTCCACGCCATCGGGCAAAACACTTGCAATAGATTCCAATCGTTCTTTGATCCTCTTAACAACGATACGAGGATTTTCTCCAACCAACATCATTGCCATTCCAATTACAACTTCGCCGCGTGCATCGCGGGTAGCTGCCCCTTGCCGAAGCAATGAGCCCTCTTGTACATCAGCGACATCTCGAATGAGGACCGGCGTTCCTTCGTCTGCCGATCGCAACACAATTTGCCGAATATCCTCTAAGGACTGCAGCAATGCATCGCCCTGAATGAAGCGTTGTTGCGATCCAGCGATCATGTAACCTCCTCCCGTAGCGCGATTGTTTCGCTCCACCGCTTGCGCGATGTCATCGAGAGTCAATTCTGTGGTTCGCAGTCGTTCTGGATTAGGCCTAATTTCGAATGACTTGTAGTAGCCGCCGTGCGAATTCACATCCGTTACACCTTGTACCGTCCGCAGCGCAGGCGATATTTCCCACTCCAAAAGAGATCGCAACTCGGTTGTTGAAACCCGATCATTCTTGGAGCGAACCTCGAACTGCAGCACTTCACCCAGTGCGGTTGTCAGCGGTCCGATGACCGGCCGCCCCACTCCATTGGGCATCGCATCGATGGTGGTTAAGCGTTGACTAATCAACTGGCGAGCCCAATAAAGATTGGTACCCTCGTCGAATACTATGGTGATCAACGATATGCCAAGACGAGAAATACTGCGTATCTCCGTCATCCTAGGTAGACCATTGAGCTCTTTTTCCAACGGCTGCGTTACGTACCGCTCCACCTCGATAGGTGAAAGCGATCCCGCCGAAGTCACGACTTGCACCTGAACGTTGGTTAAGTCGGGAATTGCATCCAAAGGTAACTGTAAACTTGAATACACGCCGCCTATCGAGACCAGCAAAGCAGCGAACAGAACGAGCCATCGATAGTAGATGGACGCATCAATTAGTTTCAGTAGCATTCCCTATTCCTTTTCCAAGAATGCTTGACTAGCAATGGGAAAAACTCCGGAAACCAATATGTTCCATCCGTCGCTCGCTCCCTCATTGATTTCCGCCATATCATTCGAACGCCGACCGACTTTGATAGGTACCAATCGGAATTCATCTTTCGACTCCTGCTTGACCAGGTAATCGACACCATCATTGGAAAAGATTGCATTGAGGGGAACAACCATCGCTTTTGTAGGACGATTCAATATCAACCTAGCGATCATTCCAGGCCGAAATCGACGCTCTTGATTCGCAATCGATGCAGTCAATCGAATACTACCCGAGTTGGATTGGACTGTTCCACCCACCATCTCGATCTTTGCAGCAACTCGGCCTAGAGATTCGAGCCCTACAATCTCCGCGCTCACCTCGTCTCCTTCGTGCAATTGGAGCAAGTCCCAATCACCCTGGCGCAGATCTCCGACACACCACAACGAATCAATATCGGCCACCAAAACGACCAGTTCTCCGGTTGCGGCCCGTTCGCCATTGGCAAAGTAGCGTTCGAGAACAATACCATCACCGGGAGAGTAGTGTACAAATCGATCTGGCAAGAGTGAGTCAATGGGCTTGGCAGCGACTGCGTCATCCCACTTCTTTAAGCCAAGATAGCGGCGCATATCCGCTTGGATACTTTGCAAGGCACCCTCGGCTGCAGCCAAATCCGATTCGGCCGCTAGGATCGCTTGTTCAACATCAAACCGGGATTGCTCGATTGCACCGCGAAGCATCGCCTTGGCGGTCTCGCGGTCCGTGGTCCGCTCAATGACCGCCTTCTCAGCCATGACGCCAGAGTTCACGGCCCTCTCTGATATTTGCGAGAATTGCATGGCAGCCCAATACTTGGCATATGCAGACAAAATCTTCGCACCATAGTCGGCGGTCTGAACGCTCGGAGGTGGAAGCCAATCGCGACTTGGGTTATCGCTGGTCGCTTCGATCTTTTCAATTATCTCTTTGACCCTCTTTTCGATTTCACGATGCCAATCGACCGATCTCTGTGCCTTTTGTGTTAGCAGCTGCTGTCGCATCAATCCACCGCGCAAGGTCGTCAACTGCGATGAAGACATCTCAAGCAAAGGCTCGCCGCGGTGAACCTTTTTCCCAAGTGGGCAAATAAGCTCTTCGACGATGACATCTGCCGGTGCTGTCACCGCATAATGCCGAGCCGGATCTAATTCGAGCTTCGCTGGAATCAAGCGATCATCGCTCCAAGGAATGGTCCGCACCGCTCCGACGCGGACACCCGACGCAGTTTGCAAAGCGCCGGACGCGCGCACTAGTAATGGATCCCTCTCGCTTTGGTCGTCCGTCTCTGAGGGCCCCTGCGCGAGCGATTGCTCATCCGATTCTGGCTGCGGGACAGCAACGTCAGCACCACTCAAAACCAGTGACCGAAAGCTCGGGCTGTAACGAAAGGCTCCCACAACCAAAAAGGCTATCAAAGAGGTTGCGATAGCAATGGAAAACGAATTGCTTTTTTTTGACGAGTCTTGCATCGGTCCCTACATGGTTACAAACAGAGCTGCCTCGGAATCGGAGAACTAGCGAGATTCCGCCCCCATTTTGATTCGTAGCATGGCTGCAGGATAGCCGACGCAGAGCCTTCGATATCACAATCGGGCAAAGAGTGCTGATTATTCCGTTTGTAGCGGGCGGGCAAATCCGTGGGTTCCGGAGAAACGAGAGGCAGTTTTGCACGTTCTGTTCTGGCGATGATTTCGTTTTACGGATCGCTATGCCTAATCGACCGAAAAAGTCGACTCTTTCGAAAGTGACATTCGTGCTGTGCTGCTAAAACCATGAACCCCTGATGGGTTTGTATACCAAACAAATAACAGCGAACTAACTAATGTTGAAGCGAGACCTCAACAGGTCATTGAGTTCATTCGCCATGGCAGTGAGTTCGTGAAACGATTTTGAGCGAAGCTCGGATTCACTCAATTCCGTTTGCTTGAGGAGCGACTGGCATGTTCGGATGACGCCAATCAACTCCCCCTTCTGCACGCCTTCCTCCATTCCCTCCTGACGCCCCTCTTGTCGACCCTCTTGTCGACCTTCCTGACGACCTTCCTGGCGTCCCTCCTGCCTTCCTTCCTGACGTCCTTCTAGGAAATATTGTTCTGCGATTGTCGACATTAGTGCTGGTCCTTGGCTGGGGAATGATTGTTGGACTGCTTCCATCAGTTCACGTCGATCCAATTTCGGGGCGGCACTGATCAGATAAACTAAAAATGCTTTCAACGGATCTGCATCGCGACCATCGTGAGTGATCTCGCGAAACAAATTCACTAACTCCGCGAGGTTCGTCCGAATTTGTTCGCCCCATATCCATCTTAACGTCTGAACGACTGCCTGCAAAAAAGGATTGGGAAACTTTTTTTCCTCCGGAAGTCGACCGAGGTCAAGCAATAATGGAGCAAATTGTGGCATGTGCTTCTTCAAAGCGTCCGGAGCTTCGAGTAAATCATTCAGGCTTAATGCGACATTCCAAGTGCTCTCGCCGTGGTACACGATCAAAGGTACGACACATACGAGTGGCTGCCCTTCCCGCAACAACTGCTCTAAAATTCGCACAATGTATTTCAACATCTGGAACGGAGTCAGTGGGTCAGGATGACTCTTGTGCTCCATCAATACATACACCAGCACCGAAGTAGACTTCGGCTCACCGGAGTCCGCGGAAATTAGTGCATTCCTAGTTGCAACCGAGAATAGCAAATCCGACTGGCTTTCCCGCAACTGGTCATCAACAAACGATCCGGGAACAATCTTGATTGTTTCCAAATCGATACAATTAAGTAACTCCGGCTCTAACTGCGATTCGAGAAAATTGCGGGCAACTTCCATATTCGAGAAGGAAAAATGGAAGAACCGGTTGTGCGGACTTGGTAGCTTTGGCTCTTGCATGATGCCAGAATTTTACCAAAGCTTGTTGGCGAAATGCGATCCTAGAAAAGCTCACTGCAACAACAATGGAGCCGAGGCCGTTGCTTCATTC
>CAIXME010000444.1 GCA_903920425.1 uncultured Pirellula sp.
ATCATCTGGAACACAGTGCGCAGAACGCGACCGTTGTCGACCACGCGATCGAACACTCGGTGCATTAGCTCAGTATCACGAACCGACAGCGCGACCAGCAATGCAGCCGGCATATCCTTCATGAACGCCTTCTCACGTGCGTACAGAGCCAGCTTCGCCAAGTACTGATTGTCGTCGACTTCGTCGATTAACTTCAGCACTTCATCAAGCTGCGTCTCAGCCGTGCTGTAGAACGCGTTACCGAACGTACCCGTAGCGGCAACTTGAGCCAGGGCGTGCTTCGGCTCGAGCTTGTACGCGCGGCCACCTGCTTCGTTGACGGCATTGGCCTTCGGAAGTCGGCCAAGCATGCTTGCGAATAGAGACTTGTTTGCCATTGGAGTGATCTCCTAAACTAATAACTGTTCGACGAAGGGTTGTTGAGAAAGGCTTTCGCCATCGGTTTCTAACGATGTAATCCCAACTGGCAGTCGAACGAGAATCGCAAAGCAGAATGAAGCACTACGCTTGATCCGCTTTCCCTGACTAAGCATCTACTGATTGGACTAAAAGACTCGGATGAAGTACAAAGGTTCGCAAATCAATGGCAAAACCCTACTGACAAGCATGGCGACTGTTCTGAGGCTGATTGAGGAATCAAAATCCTGTGGCAATAAGGTGCTTTGAGAATGATAATGACGACTTCCAAATCACAATTGAACCAAGTTAGTAGCCATGGCAGAGTATAAAGAGTTTCCGGTGTCCGACGAAAATGCTTCGTTCGCAGAGTGCATTTGGACGAGTATTGGCTTAGAGCAAACGAAAACGGAGGTTATCCCGGATGGCTGTATTGATGTCGTCTTGAACTACCTTGATCACGGTCGAGTGCATTTCAAATTAGTTGGGGCAATGACGTCGACCAAATCAGTAGCGGTTTCAAAAGGGCAACAATTTGTTGGGATTCGGTTTAGGCCTGGAATGGCGTCTTCATTCGTTCAGGGCAACCTAAGCACTCTTACGGATCAGACGGCTCCAGCGCAAGCGTGGATCGGTAAATTTACCGATCGCATTGTTCGCAATATCGTTGGTTGTGGTGATATTCAAGAGCGCCTAAGTTTGATTCAAACATTGCTAAAGATGCCTCGCGAACCATCGCTGGTGCAAATTGCAATTACGAAACTGGCTAGCACGTACGGCAAAACAACAATTGAAGAGATGTGCGATATCTCGCATCTTGGCGAGCGTCAGTTTAGAAGATCTTGTTTGTTGGTGTCCGGTCTAAGTCCAAAACAGCTTTCGAGCATTCTTCGCTTTCGGCGCGCCTACCAACTAATCGACGAAGTACCAAGTTGCTGTTTGGCTGAAGTTGCCATCGAGGCAGGGTATTTTGACCAATCTCATTTCTGCCGAGAGTTTCGTAGGTATGCCGGAATCGCCCCGAGTACTGCGGTTCAGATATTTGCTGAGGGAAGAAACTGAAGGAAGTCCGTTTCATACAAGACGCTCTGTCAGTCGTGGAATAGAATCGGCACTTTCGAAACCACGAGCCAGGAGCACATAAAGATGAAATTTGGATACACAATTGTCTATGTACCTAATGTTCAAGAAGCAATGGACTTCTACGAAGTAGCTTTTGGACTAGAAAAGCGGTTCATGCACGAAAGTCTTCAGTATGGCGAGATGGACACAGGCAGTACTGTGTTGGCATTCGCCGACGAAATGTCTGTAAGCACCACCGAAACTTTCCGTCCGAACCGACCGAGCGACAAGGCAGCAGGTGTTGAGATTGCATTCGTCGCTACTGACGTTACCACAGCTTTTCGACATGCATGTTCATCAGGTGCCATCCCGGTATTCGAACCGGAGACGAAACCGTGGGGGCAGGTAGTCTCCTACGTTCGCGATCTTAACGGTTTGCTTATCGAAATTTGCTCAGAAATAGCAAGCAGCTAAACTCCATGTCGGGGTGTGAAGGGCGCGGCAATTCTGCCTTTCTTTTAAAACGAATCGACGAATGGATTGGCCAGATTTCGTGCTCTACCAACTGAGCTACAGCCATTGTCTTGCGACATTGGTTGGCAGGATTCGAACCTGCGACAGCGATATAATCCAGACCGACAGTCGATTCGTATATGGGTTGCGACGAAGTTATGGTGCAGACATTTTTACTGAGCTACCTACAGCCTGTTGGCTGTGGACAGGACTTAAACCTGTGACCTCGTCTCTCGACGCGCTCTCACCATGTAGTCCATACCGGCAGTCGCACTGTTCTAAATTGCTCAACGAGGATTTTGTCGAGATAATCGCTCTTATTGGTGGCTATTTCACATGAATGAAGAAACAACCAACAGTGGGCACACGAGATGCTTCTTATGAAGATGCGGATCTCGCTCACTACCTTGGATCGCTCCAAGTTCGATACCTTAGGATCCTCATAGTTAGGATGGAATCCCGAGCGGCAGTTGAGCATTTATCCTCAATCTTTTTCCCTAAAAGTACTCGTCGCGATTGGCACCATCAAAAGCAGCCCGAATGGAGGCAGCAACGTTTGAATAGTTTGCTGCTACTACAAGGACACGGATCGTTCCGCCCGAGCTTTTCCTCGAGCAGTTTGTCGCCGTGTACGATGCGAATACCGCGTTTGACTTTGGTTTCCGATGGGAAACCTCGTCGTCGTTTACTCATAGGTTCGAAAAAAGGAATCTTCAAAAGTTTCGTCGTGCATGATAGAGCTCCCTCACAGTAGAAAATCTTGGAAATGGAAAATGACTCGCCGCGCCAATAAGACAACGGCGAGTCAGCACAAATTCATTTGAACGAAGTGATTTGTTCAGATAATCGTTTTTGGTATGTAATCCGAACAGGCAGTTCAAACTTCAGAGCCGACGACTGGATTCGCACCAGCATGGACCTGTTTACAAGACAGGAGCCTTTCTCAGTCGAGCCACATCGGCAATTGCACTAGATCGAGAAGACTATCTTTGGAACGGAAGGTTCGCGAGTAGAGAATCTTTTAGGTAGATTCTTTATCTGTGTCCTTCGTAAGTATGACCACCCTCGCGTCAACATTCAGAACCTGCAAGCCGTTCGTGAGTTCGGCAAGCGGTCTTTCCCAGTGAGCGTGGCCCCGAATCACAAGTGGTCGGTTAAGTAGTTCCAACGCCTCACGAATGGCAGCCGTACCTCGGTATCCAAACTCGGGTACATCAGGTCCATCATGCATAAGAAGAATGTCAGGCTGCCTCGAAGCAAGCGAACATATGAAGCTCTCGAAGCTTTCAGTCGATTTCCTCCATGTTCGCTTAGGATCACCAACGATTCCGCTGATGCCAGCGATTTCGAGGCCGCCAATCACTTTGCTGTTACAATCAAGAAAATGGAGAGGCGATCGAAACTTTGGAGGCTTCGAGACATCAATACCAAAGGTGTCATGATTTCCTGCGACCCCGATTACCCAGGAGAACTCGTTGGCGAATGCGTTTCAAACGGAAGTAACATCTCCTGAACCACCACGCTTATCAAGATTCGGCACTGTATAGAAATCGCCGCATAGTAGTACGCCAACTTCGTCAGCAGGTTTGCTCATCGATGACAGAATTGACTCTCGAAGGACTTTGGGAAGCCATTCCCCAAGA
>CAIXME010000445.1 GCA_903920425.1 uncultured Pirellula sp.
AGTACCAGTTCGAAAAGTCCTTCTCCTTGGTGCTCGCTGGATGGGGTAGAAGCACCCGATTGGTCCGCATCGAACGGTATGTATTCGGCGATGAATTCACTCTCAATAACGTGCAGGGATCTTCCATCGGCTGAACCGAACCCCCATGGTCCTACCTCGGTCGCACCGGCATGATCCATGACTCTTGCTCCATACATCCGCTCGATTTTATCGCGGATAGCTGCGACGCTGCCACCAGGTTCACCAGCCACGAAAACTTTGCGAATAGACGAATTGCTCAAGTCGATATTGCGAGAGGACGCATCGTTGGCCATATGCAATGCGTAGCTCGGTGTGCTGAAAAGGACGGTCGGTCGGGCGCTCTGAATCAGATCAATCCGTGCCGCAGTGGACATGCCGCCGCAGGGGATGACCATGCAACCTCGTTGCAAGCATGCGTCGTGGGCGCTCCAGAATCCGATGAATGGACCGAACGAAAATGCCATCATGATCCGATCGTTCGACTCGATCCCGCATGCGTCCAAAACATATTGCCATGTGTTGATCCACCATTGCCAATCGTCTTGGGTGTCGAGAATGACCATGGGCCGCCCTCGCGTACCACTTGTTCGATGATACCGTCGATAGGACTCGGATGCATCGGCTGGGTAAGTGTGATGCAATGCGACGCCGCTCGCATCGGAACCCAGCCACTCGGACTTTTGCGATGTGGGGTAGTTCCGCCATTGATCCAAAGAGGTCAAACGCAATTCGGTGCACTGCATTTTCTCTTGATAGAATTTGTTCTGCGGCAAGACGCGAGCCAGCAACGCGTTTAAGCGTTCTAGTTGATATGCCTCAATCTGTTCTCGAGAGGCACGTTGGATTTCGGTTCGAAACGGACTTTCGTTCAAGACATGTTCCTAGTCTGATTCAATTTCGTGTTTTGCAATCCAACCTGGCGGATAGAGAATCGGTCTGGCTATCAGGTGGTAGAAACCCCAAAAGGCAGCCGCTATGCCACCACCGGGACCTCCGACCGCCAATAAGACCTTGATCATCATGACTCGTCCGTTCCCTTTGAATAGAACGCCGCGATTGAATTGCTCGATGACTTGTGAAGCCCACCATACTCCGAGGATGAATGTGAGTATACCGAAGAAGATAACCGCTAATCCCTTGAGGGTACCCAAGCATTGTCCTTGAGATCCCGGCTTGAAAGCCGCGTTGCTCAGAATCTGGACAAGCGTTGAAAATTGATGCACTTCGACGTTTGCTTCCAGGCAACGCTCCTCCTCCAAAAGCAGCAGAATTCGCAATTGTGGTTTATTGGACTGTTTGGATTTCTTGAAATAGGTCCTTGCGCCCACGAGATCCGACCAAGTCAATTGGTATTTTTGTCCGAGCGTGTTGGCTATTACCCCTTCTTCGTCGATCACCCCGACGCAAATCCATCGACCGCGAATCCACAACGCAAGTGCAAGGCAAGCAATGAAAACGGTGAAACCGAATAACAAGGACATCAGTGTATTGATATTGCCGACAGGGCCGCGCCCAAACCCCGCAATAAACAAACCCAACACCACTGAGCCTGCGATCAGAACGCCAACCATAAAGCCGGCGACCACCCGTTTGCGATTGATGGTGACCAGCAGCGGTCCGCTTTCCTCGTTGGCTTGGATTAGTGTGTCGCGGTCATTGTCGAAATCGTATTCGTTTGATTCAGACATTTTTCCACAACCATCGAGTGCAAGTCACGGTGGAACGCATTGAGAGACACAGAATTGTTTTCGGAACAAGGAAAGCCGTGATCCTCGAGGAAGGTTGACCTATCCAGGAAAACGGGTGTTGTTGCCCGATGGGTGATTCGCCTATGAAACAAATGGCGATGAGATCAGTTGGGGCGGTTCGCTTCCTCTGAAACGAGTTTGTCCAATTTAGAAAGGATTCGATGTTCCAGGTCATTGGTTGTAGGTGGAGATTCCGGAGTGAGCGTCGCATCACTTGATGATAACGGAGCGGATGACGGATTGCCAAAAAGTTCGCACAGAATTCCGTTGTGAATGAACACGCGATTTCTGCCTCCCATCTTGGCTGAGTAGAGAGCTTCATCTGCGCGGCGCACGAACTTGCCGATCCGTTCGTCACCGATAACTCGTGCCACACCGGAACTGATGGTTACCGGGATCGATACACCCTCTGCCGAAAATGGTCGTTCGGCGACAGCCAGTCTTAGGCGTTCCATCGTTGCGGCTGCGCTTTGTGCATCGCCTTGAAAGATCAGCCCGAATTCTTCGCCACCGTAGCGGGCAATCAAGACGCATTCGCCGTTTAGGTCGCGCATGCGAGCGGCCATTTCACGTAGAACCGCATCGCCTGCAGGGTGTCCGAAGGTGTCGTTGATTTTCTTGAAATGATCGATGTCGACCAGAGCAAGCGAAAAGACCTGCTTGGATTTCTGCCAATTGGTAAAGCACTCATCCATCTTTTGGTCAAATGCGCGACGGTTGGCCAAGCTGGTCAAGCTGTCGGTGCGCGCTTCGGAGAGATAACCTGCAAGCTGCTTGGTCTGTTGCTCTAGTTTCTCTTCGGCCGAATCGAGCCGGGATTGCAGTTGATGGTTCGCATTGACGATTTGATCGAGGAGCTTTTGAACCTCCTCTTTTGTTTTGACGGTTTTGCCGTCTGCGGCTGTTCGGGTCAATGACTCCAACGTCGATTGGTATCTGGTAAAGTCGCCTGCAAAATCTGAAGTCCAATTCGCCATGTTGCGAATCACTGCGAGCATTTGCTGTTGATCTGCTGCGAGTTGCGTTGTCAACGGAGATACTTCAGGGCCCGTTCGTTTGCCCATCCAAAAACCGATTGCGATACCGATCGCAAGCAGCGTGGTACCGAACAACAAGCCCATCAACAGGAAAAGCACGGGATTCGAGTTCATTCTTTTGTATCTCTCTGCATTCGGTCCATTTCGCGAACCATTGCGTAATTATTGGAAGGGGGCGCGGAGAGGCCTTTCGGTGCGATGATGTTGTTGCTGCCCGAATCGGTTCGGATAGGGGAGAGGGTGCTGGCGTTGGGTTCCAGCGAAGATAGGTCTTCCGTCTTGGCAACGGTCACCACTCCATTGTTAGAAATAGTGAAGCCTCGTTTGCGATCCAATTCCAGGTCGACTCCAATTTCGATCCCGGCTGGAATGCGTACTCCCTTGTCGATCACTGCGCGATGGATGCGCGCGTAACGGCCGACCTCAACACCTTCGAAAAGGATGCTGTCGGTGACATGGGCAAAGGAGTTGATGCGAACGCCCGGGCTGATGACGCTGCGTTCCACGCGAGCACCGCTAATGATTGTGCCCGAGCAAACCAGTGAATCCAACGCCATGCCGCATCGATCGCTATCGCCGCGTGACCCGAAAACGAACTTGGGTGGTGGCAAGTTCTTTTGGTGCGTTCGGATTGGCCACGATTCATCGTAGAGATTGAGTTGCGGATCGATGCTTACCAAGTCCATATTCGCTTCGTAGTACGCATCGAGTGTACCAACGTCCCGCCAGTAAGCTTGCCCTTTGCGGTTCTCGTCTTTAAAGGGGAAAGCAAACACACGATGGGAGGCGATGATCGAGGGGATGATGTTCCGACCGAAATCGTGATGGCTTTTCGGATCGTTCGCATCCTGACACAGTTGTTCAAACAGAAACCGGGTATTGAAAACATAGATACCCATCGAGGCCATGGCGTGCCCGGGATCGTTAGGAATGGAGCGCGGGTGCTGGGGCTTTTCTTGGAAACCGATGATGCGTTGATCTTCATCAATCTGCATCACACCAAATTCCTTTGCGGACTCGCAATCGACTCGCAAGGCTCCGATGGTCAGATCCGCGTTCTTCTCTTTGTGATACTGAACCATCGGGTGGTAGTTCATTTTGTAGATGTGGTCACCTGCCAAAATGATCAGATACTTTGGATGTTCCTTTTCGATGGCGTAGATGTTTTGGTAAACCGCGTCGGCCGTTCCTTGATACCAGTTTTCGTCGATGCGTTGTTGGGGTGGGACGATGTCGATGAATTCGTCCAGTTCGCGGCAAAAGAAGTCTCGCCATCCGAGGTTGATATGACGATCCAAGCTCATGGCTTTGTATTGAGTCAGGACCAGCATCTTCCTCAAGCCGCTGTTGAGGCAGTTGGAGAGTACAAAGTCGATGATGCGGTAATTTCCGCCGAAGGGTACGGCCGGCTTGGCTCGATCTCGAGTGAGAGGTTCTAGCCGGGTCCCTTTTCCGCCTGCAAGTATCACCGCGAGTGTGTCGTTCATGTCATCCCTGTACAGTAAGAACAATTGGAGAGGTTTCGGCGGGGCGTTTCTTCAAATCCTGTTGTGAACTATATCAAATCCGCAAAACACTCGCACAGTTACGTCCTCGCAACTGCGCAAAGCCGAATGCAAATTTACACGGTAATATCCGACAAGGATCGATCGTAAAGCCGGTATGTTTTGGTTCGCTTGGTACCAGCGCGTTCCAGTGACCCCCTGGAAAGGTGGTTGCTCTCAAGTACCCAAGAGAATTCTGCTTCGTGAATCCCTTTTGCCAAGCAATCAGGCAGCATGCGATCGAGAGCGACCAGTCCGAGTCCCCATCGCTGATACTCAGGAATTACGTTCGTGCTCATGACACGGATTTTCTTGATCTTTCGTCTGCCAAATAGCAACGTAAGGAATCCGAATGGGAATAGCTTGCCATTGATCTTTTTGATCAACGGGTTGTAGTCAGGCAATCCCATGCTGACACCAACGGGCTTTCCGTCGACTTCGATGATGGATGTTACCGCTGGATCAACGAGAAGTTTCAGGGAACCACCCAAGCTTTGGCATTCCGCATCGCTGAGAGGAACGAACCCCCAAGTCCCTTGAAGAGCCTCGTTGTAGATCTTGAGGAACAAGCGGACTTCGTCGCCGAACTTTCTGCGATTGGCTGGCCTCAACGTAACGTTAAAGCGTCGCTTTACTTCGTCGATGACGAATTTCAATTTGGGGTCAAGCGTCTTGAGCATTTCAAAGTTACCTTCGAATGCGTACAGATCTTGTGTCTTTTCGAATCCGAATCCCGTGATGAGCTTTTCGTAGTAGGGCCAGTTGTAGGTCATCATGAACGTCGGCGGCGTATCAAACCCTTCAACCAGGTTTCCGATTTCGTAATTGAGCGACGGATTGCAAGGTCCGCGAACGTTATCCATCCCTTCGCTTTTCAGATACTTGCAGGCTTCCGCAAAGAGCAGGTTGGCACCGTGTTGGTCATCCACACAATCAAAGAAGCCAAAGAATCCCCGTTTCTCATCGTAGCGCTTGTTGTGACCGTGATTGATGATCGCGACAATGCGGCCAATCACGAGGCCATCTTTTTGCAAAATGAACGCCCTACATTTTGCGTTTTCGTAGAACGGGTGGGGGCGAAATCCGACGAGCTCCTCTTGGTTCATCCGAATAGGAGGTATCCAATTGGGATCACCTTTATAAAGCCGCCAGATGAGTTCCATAAACTCTCGGCGTTGGCGCTTGTCTTCTACTCGGACTACTTGGTACTCGGAACTCATGGATGTTGAATCTTGGGATTTACGAGGCGGGATTATTGTCGTTGAATCGAAATTCCTTGGAACGGTATCAGCTTGTAGACTCCGTCGGTGAAAATCTGCTGAACCGCGTTGTTAAACACTTTAATGGGTTTCGGTGGGACGATGATCAAGTCCCCATCGCGGAGCCAGATTTCGTCCGAAGGATTAGGCCGTTTGCCGATGTGCGCCCCACGCAGGTCCAGAACTGTGGAAATGAGGCGCCAATCTTCGGCGCGTCGGTATATCACAATTTGTCGATTGTTACCACCCAATCTGATTCCACCGGACAACGCCAACCCTTCTGTCACCGTCGTCGGGCCCGTCAGCTCGAACTTGCCTTGGGTGGTCACTTCGCCGAATACGAATATGAAATGGGGAGCAGACCGAACGAATCGTGGTTCTACCTCGATTCCAACGTATTTTTCTCGATAGCGAAGGTTGATCTCGCGCTTGATTTCGTCAAGCGTCAGCCCGAGTACAAAAACGCTGCCGAGGCCGGGGAGCTGGATTTTCCCATCCGGGTTGACGGTTGCGTTCAGTGCCCGTCCGCCTGCGGCAAATGGTCCGTTGACGGCATCCTTGAGGTCTTCGACCGCGGTATTCACTTTGACCGGTTCCACATCGATTGCCGGATTGACGATGTATTTTTTGTAGGCGCTTTCCAGATCCTTGCGGAGTTGAGAAATGGTTTTCCCGGATGCTTGAACCGGTGCGTCGACCAACATCGGAACGACAATCGAACCGTCAGGCTGGATGGTGACTTTATCGCGTCGAATGCTGTCGTCTGAAACCGAGCGGATACCGAGTTCATCGCCGACCATCAGCCGATACTCTTCGTTGACTTTCTGGCGGCTAGGAATATAGGTCAAAATCATTTCGTCGTTGACGCGCATTCGGTATTCAAGCAGCGATTGCAATCGCACAGGACCGATGTACTCGCCGTGCCATAGAGGTTCGAAATCGACAGGTTGTGCATCGCACCAACGCTTTTCACCGAATGGGTCTTGAGCACAATCGATCCCCGTGATGCATGGTTTGCAAGCGCCGGCTGTCACGCCCGTTGGCTGCATTGGCGGGCACATTTGCACGGCCTTTGGGATTCGATTGCATACGCCGCACGCAGCGCTGCCTCCGCATCCGCATGAGCCGCTGGCAGCGCCGTTCATTTGCCAATTCATATCCTCAGTCGTCATGTAACCCGGTTGCTCATGGTTCACTTGCCTGACCAAGTTGTTGCTAGATGCAGGGCTCTTGGGTGCAGACTGCGGCACGGGAGCGATTGCGTTCGGGTTCCGATATTGGCCATGGGAGTTGGCGATCGGAAATGCAGCAAGGCAAGCGATCCACAGCAACGGGATTTTGTAACATGCCCATTTTAGGATAAACCGCTTTCGCAGGCTCTTGATGCGCAAGAATCGGTAAGCTGACGATAGTAGGCCGCTCATTGCAAAGCTCTTGTCCAATGATGATGAGTTGAATTGTTTGCTATTCATTATCGAAAGATCTTTGACATGATGCTGTTGGACGTGGTCGCGGAGCGAACGGGATTGCCGGACACTTGGTTGGTCGCCGGCGGATTGGCTCCCGGGGCTTGTGAGCCCACAGCTGGCATCGGGCTGTACCTAGCGAATACTGCTGGGTCGACTTCCGTGACTTCAGGATTCTCTGCAGAATATGCAGTTGCTTGGCCCGACAAACTCGTCGCTTGCTGGACTGCGTACTCTGCTTTATCGGTTGCACCTTGGCGGCGATAAATCTCAGCCAAGTTGTTCCATGCGTTGGCGGTCGGTCGGTTCTGAATGGATGCGGTTAGCGCTTGATACGCTTCTTCGATTCGGTCCAGATGGATCAACGCGAATCCAAGTTGGTTGGATGCTTCGCTTTGGTTCGGAGCAACTTGCGTGGCTGCTTGGTAGCATGCGACGGATTGATTTCGCAGCATGAGTCCTCTGAAAGGCTCTTGCTCTGCTTCTTTTTCGAGAGTCTTTCCGTAGGCGTATAACAAATCGGATGCCCATGGGTGACCGTCGGACGCGAGCACCAATTGGTATCGGGCGTACATGCGATAATGTTGCGCTGCGATCTCGGGTGATACGTTATCCAATGGCCGACCTTTCAAAGCCTCCGTCGAATGCGACGCGACGATCGATGGAAGGGCGAGATGCTGATTGTTTCCAACGATGTTTTGAAAGTCCGACTCTTCCTTCAAGGCAACGATCGCTTTATCGAACGCGGGCTCGCTGACCAAGCTGCGTCGATGAATGTCCATGGTTCGGAATAGTCGCCTCATCCCTTGCAATGCTTCTTCGCGAGCGCTGTGTACAGCGCCCCTTTTCAGCAACGAATCACATCGCTCCAGCCGAGCCGTCAGTTCTTGACGAACCGATTGCCAGCCTGGAGGAGCCTCGAGGATTTCAGGAGCTCGCGATGCAGGATACGGGGACTGAGATAGCAACTCGTGACTTACTTTTTGCGCGAGAGCAACTCGTTGGATCTCGTATTCCTCGTTTTTCTTGCGATCCGGTTCCGTCTTGGTACCGAGATCTAGTGCCCTATTTCTTTCGGGCATCTCGAGCCGTTCAGGTGGCGCTTCGACAACGAGAGGCTTGGTATTCATGCCCATGGGTTGTTCATAGGCCAGTTCGGTTGGTCGGTCGCTTTGATCATTCCAACGTTGTGATTCTTCAACCGTCGGTTGCTCCAACATCGTATTGTCGGAGGGTAACGGTGTTACTGAATTGTTGGTCCGGAGCCGAATCGCTTGCCCCGCCCCATCGGTATTCGAGGGGAGTTCCTGGGATTTGGAAGAGACCATTCTCGAGTTGGGAGACAACGTGTTTGCCGTTGAGGAAGACCTGTCAGGTAAACCCGATCGGTGCCTGTCGGTTTCCGTCGCGCGAGATGAAGCGAGGTTGTCTTGGAGCGAAACGCCATCGATTGAATCCTCAACCGAATCCGGCGCGGCGTCCTCGAGAATCAAGCCGCCCGCCCTCACGCGATGCCAATCGGATTGTGCTGCGATCGGCTTTTTCTGGGTCAACGCGTTGTTGGGCTGAGCGGCTAAAGAAAACGATGAAGTGCTTGCGGGGATCTTAGAGTTGGTTTGGTCTGGCGAAACGGTTTCCATTCGAGGGACATTGAATGAGCCTCCCGTCGGTCTCACTGATTCGACGCGAGAAGGTTGCGTGGAACCAGCTTTGGGCGGTGCGATGGGGCCAAACATGGTCACTGATGCAGGCCGTGATGGTTGCGAATCGGGGGCAGGTACAGCGGTGTATCGTGGCCCGCGAACCGGTTGACGCACGATTTCGGCTGAGTTGATTTCTGCTGGACGTGTATTGGTCGGTTCGGGATTCGTATTGGAGCGGATTTGATTTGACCAAGGCGACGCAGGTAGATCCCCGATCCCATTGCCAGCTTGAGCGAAACACAGCGAAGGTGTGTGGATGTTGCCAATACCAACGGCAAAGGCAAACAGCATGGCTCGCTTCATCTGCTGCCGTTTGTTTGCGGTACTGCAGTCTCCTCGCCTGGATCTCATGTGCTTGTCCAACATTTCCAACTCCGGACGTCAAATGGGTATGCTACGTTCGTAAACGACGCAACAAGCGTTACATTCGGAATTTTCGATCCTGGCGATTCAATCATCATGCCCCCAACGGGCGTCATCCTCAAACTTGCCAGGTCACAAACCGAAAATCGAGAAGAGTCTACGCAGATTACCAAGACCGTCCGACCGTTGGACATTCGCAGAAGCATGGCTACAATCTGCCACGTTTTAGGCTACTTTCACACCCTTTTTTGTTTAATGTGAGCGACGATTCATGACTGCTATCAAACGTGTGGCGATTCTGTTTGCGGGTGGACCAGCCCCAGCCGCCAACGCGGTTATCACCTCGGCTGCTTTTACTTTGCTTAACGCCGGCGTGGAAGTGATCGGTATTAAGCACGGTTATTCTAACTTGATCGATTTTGATGCAAATTCGCCGCTTGTAGAAGGCAAGCATTACTTCAAGATTACGCAGGAGCGGTTGGAGTTTTCGCGAACCGAGCCAGGGATCATGATCGGAACGGCGAGGTCCAATCCAGGCAAAATGGTTTCCAGCCCAGCCCACCTCAAGGACCCAGAAAAGTCAGCTCCGCTCAAGAGGGTGTATGCCGCGTTGCGATCGCTGGGTGTAGATGCATTGGTCAGTATCGGCGGCGATGATACTCTGAAGACGGCCAACAAGATGAAGCTGTATCAAGATACTTTGCCAGCGGATCAGGTGCGAATGCCTGTAATTCACTTGCCCAAAACGATCGATAACGACTACTCGGGAATCGATTTTACATTCGGATACTTTAGTGCCGCCGAAACGCTTGCTGGCGAGATTCGCAATTTGAATCGAGACGCTGCGGCTGGTCAGGCATATTTCCTGTGCGAGGCGATGGGGCGATCGGCAGGCTGGTTGGCGTACGGAGCTTCGATTGCTGGTGATGCCTGCATGGTTTTGAGCGTTGAAGATATCGTAGGGCCGCTTCGCAACACAGAAACGGTAACTTTGCCTGACGGAACTCAAAAGGTCAGGACGGTTATGAACCTGGAAGCCGTCATGGACAAGATGGTTTCGACGATGATTGCGAGAGAAAAAGTTGGTCGCAATTACGGTGTGATTGTGATCGCAGAAGGATTGGCGGAATACTTGCCCAGTTCCTATCTAGAGGGAGTCAGCCGCGATGACCATGGTCATATTGCGATCTCGAATTTGGCAATTGGCAAAGAGATCGCAGCCATGTTGGCTGACGCGTTCAAGAAAAAGACCGGCAAGAGCCGCAAGATCAACGGATTGCAGTTAGGGTACGAGTCCCGATGTTGCGTTCCAACCGCATTCGATGTGATGCTCGGTTCTCAAATTGGCATCGGAGCGTATCGCGCGTTGATCGAAGAAAAGCTCAATGGCGTAATGATCTCCGTGGGCGGACAGTTTAATCTCTCGTTTGTGCCTTTTGAGACGTTGGTGGATCCTGATACTTTGGTAAC
>CAIXME010000446.1 GCA_903920425.1 uncultured Pirellula sp.
ACGTCGAACAGGCGTATTCGGGTCCAGGCCTAACAAAGGAATCGCAAACAAGGGAGGAGGTAACGAAGAGTCGATCGTTCCCAAGTTTTGTGAACCGTTTGGTGGGAGAGGATTGTTGGCCAAGACACCCTCTTTGCGAATCGAAACCGGTGGATCGCTCAAATGGGCAAACGACATGTCCAGCATGGATTGCAAACGATTGACCTCGGGATTGCCTGTGTTTGCCGCAATGAGTTTACCCAATGTCATTCGAGCTGGCACGAGTTCTCCAATGCGATGCTGTGCATGCACTAATTGAATTTGCTTGTCGACCCGATCGACAGGCATCCGCTCGGAAGCCTTGGCAAGCGCTTCGGCAGCCTCCGTGTTTCGATTCAAATCGGCCAAGGCCATGCCGCGAATCAAGAGCACCTCAGGGTCGTTGACGGCTGTAGATCTCAAGTCTGACATGCGATCGAGAGCCGCCAAACTGCGTTGTGGTCGACCTGTGTGTCGGTAGATCTCCGCAACCGCTAGTTGAACGCTTGGGTAGTCACTTCGGATGAGCAAAGCGCGATTGTAGCACTCCAAAGCCGCGGCCCAATCGCGTTCCGATTCGTGCGTGTTACCTAATAACGCCCAAGCTTCTGCATGGTTGCGATTGGCTGAAAGCACGCTGAGCGCGGATTCTCGGGCCGATTTTCGGTCCCCCATTTCGAGATTCATTTCACCGAGTCGAATCGCGTACTCCGGGTTACGGCCTGATAGCCGCAGCGCTTCTCGCATATGCTGGACGGCTCGCGGGCGCTCACCTCGGTTCCAAAGTGTCGTCGCATAGCCCCAATGTGCACGCTCATCGAGCGTCGAATTTCTCAAGGCTTCTGAAAACAACAGCTCGGCGTCTTGTTGTCGTGATCTTTGTAACGCATCGGCCCCTCGCAGAGATAGCTGCCGAGCCACAACGAGTTGTGAATTGGATTTTCGTTGCACAAAGCTTCGACAACCCGCATGCATGACCACAGTCAAAACACTGGTGCATAGCAGCAACGCATTGAGCCAAGGCTCATACGATCGGCGTTGTGTTCTGATGCGTTGCATGTCTCGGTCCGCTAGGCTCAGCCTGTCATTGCGCAACCCTTGCGCAATCCTCCGACTCTTGCATATCAGATTCAAGAAGAGGGACCAAGAGAAAGCAGGTAAGCTACGCCCCTTTTCGCATTACATCACAAATGCTGGCATTCAGGTCGCCTGCATTTGTACGATGTACTTTGGCGATTCCACTAGCGACGGCCAGTTATCAGTTGCCCGAACGCGTTCCAGGTGGCTGAAACGGCATTGCAAATTGCGTCCGATGTTCCCCATTGTCCGCCCCAAGCTGGCAAAATCAGGACCGTGACTATGAAGCAACCTGCAATCGCGATCGGCAAGGAATTATCAGACAGGGTTCGAACCTGTTTGCTGGTAGTCAAATAGTTTTTCTTGCTAACAGCTATTGGGGTCAGTTCAGCGAGTTGTTTGAACTCGAGGTCGACATGATTTGATTCCGACAGCCATTTTTGCGTGCATTCCACGCTCCAAAGCATGTCTTGATAAAAGAGACGCAGCTTGCGTCCGACGATGACCTTCCTGGCGATTTTGTGTGGAACACGTACACAAAATGAGTCTCGGCTCAGTTCGGTTACATTCACCGCGTATTTTCGGCGGCCCAAATTTAGGGTAGCGCGTGAGTTTCCAGCAGTAACTTTGCAACGGTATGAGGGAATTGCGTCAATCATTGGGAGACAATCCAAGGGGTACATTTCGCCGCGGAACCGGTTTCGACGGAAATCCGCATTTGTGGTCTTCAACCAAGTGTGGGAGCAAAAACGATTCGCATACAGCATTCGCGTTAGTTATTGCAGTAATTTTCGATTTCGCGCGGTAAGGTCTGCCGGTTAGCTGGGCGTTCGTGACTGGATGGTTATTGATGATTGTTCCGCTCGTGCTTGCGGGATCTTGTTTTATGGTGCGTCGGATTGTTCCGGTCGATCCCAATCTTTGTGTTGCAACACTTGTGGCGCATTTTAGGTAATGCCAGCAAATCGATCTTTTGACGCACCGCGAACTCGCTTTGAACATGGACCATTCAATCGCCCGGGCATTTCAAAAAAGCTACCGATTCAGGCAAGCTGCAATGCGCCTTGTTTTGATCGGTGGATCGTGTGCTTTGATGTTCATCGCGGGGCGTTGCCAGGCGCAGGTACCTGGTATTTGCACGCAGCCTGACGGAGGGTCTTGGCAGATGCAACAGGCTCCCTACGCCGGCACGGTGAGGGAGATGCCGTTGTCCAACGGCACGCAGCCGTTAATGGATATGTCCCCAAACTCGGGGCGGCCAGCAATGGAAGCTGGTGGCAAAATCGATACTGCGAAGCTCAAGGCCTTTCTGAATAGAACGGACTTGCCTGATACGGCAACGCAGCCCAAGGTTAACCGTTATGCACCCCATTCGGTGCATTCACGCTCGGCAAACGTGCATGGTCCATCCCATAACCAGGGCGTGACGCAGCCTCCTTCCTTTACGCTCACTGGCAATCGCATTGCGAGGCGTCAAGGAGACGATGATTTGTTGGCACCCAATCCAGGTTCCGCAACGAAAAAGGGAGATGACGATTTGCT
>CAIXME010000447.1 GCA_903920425.1 uncultured Pirellula sp.
ATCTAAAGGCCTTTTCGGATTGCGAAATGCTGATGCCGCTGGAGTACTACGCAGGCGAATTTCATTGCGGAAACTTCACGTTCGATGACATCGATCAGGCAATAGAAGAGCTTTCGGTTGCTGGGGTTGCCATCCCTGCATCCTCGCATCAGGTCGTAGAGATACTGAACCAGTTTCGGTCGGATGATTGCTCGCGCACGAAAAGCTCTGAGTCGCAAGTTCCCAATCGCTCCATCCGAACGTTTGCCGAAGTAGCCACGGATGCCCAGAGCGTAAATTGGACCGAAGCGATTGTCGACGAGATCTCCAAACACTGTTCCATGCATTACGACGAAGGTCAGTCGACATGGTCTAGTCCCTATAAGGATCTCACGCTCTACCAAGCATGGAGATCGGTCGCGCTGCACGATCGTAACATTGAAATTCTAGGTTTGGATGGCTTTCGCCGATTTGCCGCACGGCTTCCACAGACACCTGAAGCAGCGATCGTGCAGATGCTGATGGGAATGGATGTCCCGCAACCGCTTTGGACTTCATTCCTTCTGTGCCAAGCATTTTCTATTCCCGGCTGGAGTTCATGGTGCAAGTATCGAACGGAATGGACCGATGCAGAAGGTGTCGCCAGCAACGATCTTGCCGGTTTGATTGCGATTCGATTGGCCTATGATGCTGCTCTTGCCGAATCAAAATCGCTCACAACACCTTGGATTTCAGAGGTTCCGGCCAATTCGCATTCTGTTGAGACGCTTCACGCGTTGCATGGCGATGATTCCAAGCTCAGGTACTTGTTGCTGAGAGCCAGTGAGATTGCATATCGAACGCAGCTGCTCAAGTCGGTCGCTTCGAATGATCCGGAGCAATCCAATAGTAACGAACTCAAGCTTGGGCAGATGGTGTTCTGCATCGATGTCCGCTCCGAAAGAATCCGACGTCATTTGGAGTCGCAATCGAGTGCTATTGAAACACTGGGGTTCGCAGGTTTCTTCGGCATGGCGTTTGAGTATGCCGAGTTAGGGCAGGTTTCTGGCAAGCGGCAGCTGCCCGTGTTGCTTAAACCACAATTCAAAGTGCACGAAGGGGACAGTGCAATCGACTCAACGTTAGAACGTGTTTCCATCGAAAGGCGAAAAGAAAGTCGAAACTGGAGGGGGCTTTGGAAGAGTTTTCAATCGTCGGCCGTAGGTTGCTTTTCCTTTGTTGAGACGACCGGATTGCTTTATGGATTCAAGTTACTCGGTCGCGTTCTCGGTGGTAAGCCTGCTTGGTACGGCTCGAGTCGGGCCGAAAATTCTTCGCAACGGGACCACGATTTCGGACCAACACTGCGGGGGTTAAGTCAGCAGGGGATTTCTTCCTCGCGTCAAGTCGAATTGGCGGAGGGGATGTTACGAAACCTCGGGCTCACCAAGAATTTTGCCAAGCTGGTTGTCTTCTGTGGACATGCATGCCAAACGGAAAACAATCCGTTAGCTGCCGGCTTAGATTGCGGTGCGTGCGGTGGTCACTCGGGAGAGCCGAATGCTCGATTTGCTGCACTGTTGCTTAACCAGCCGCATGTTCGTACTGCGTTGGCAGAACGAGGCATAGATATTCCGCCGGCGACACACTTCCTAGGTGCATTACACAATACCACGACGGATCAGATCACGTTTTTTGACATTGATACAGTACCTGTCGGCTTACTCGGCGCGTTGCAGGAGTTGAAAAACAGTTGCGATGCGGCGACCAAGCAAACACAAATCGAACGAATGCCC
>CAIXME010000448.1 GCA_903920425.1 uncultured Pirellula sp.
ACGAAGAACACGAAGATTTAAAAGGAAAGCTTGGCTCTTCTCCTGCGTGCTCTCGGTGTTCTTCGTGGTGAACTAATCTTGGCATTAAGGAAGAGTTAACCACCGAGACACCAAGACACAGAGACTGTAAGAATTGATTTCGAATCACAATTCTCCTCCGCGTCTCCGCGTCTCCGCGTGAACCCTCGAAATTGAACTGCGCTTTCACAACCCTAAGCGTGAGCGAGGGACCCAAGAGTGTTTACCACGAAGAACACTAAGAGCACGAAGAAGATGAAAGAGCGAAGTGATCGATATGATTGGCCCCTGAGCTTAGTCTCAAGGGCCAACTACAAGCATTCTGGTATAAGCATGAGATGAATGGCTTATACCTTACTCCTTATAGCTCAATGCTTGTGCACCACGAGGTTTCCACGCGCTGAAATTCCACGTTTGTAGTAAAGTTGCTTTCCAAGATTGTGGTCATATCCGCGAAGAACCGGTCAAATCCGTCAGAACTAATGTGTGTGAATGCAAAACCGCTCTGCGTTGCGTTTCGTCGTCGTCCTACCTTTATTTCAATTTGTTGCGTAAATCATGGGTGTTTTGCGTCTTATTCGGATTGGCCTGTCTGCGGAAAAAAGGCATTCGGTGTGCACACACCAATTTTCCCACCAACTTCGACGCGAACCGATCTGGTTTCTGTTGATCGGCATGATTTGCCTCGCGGTTTCAAAAGTGCATGCACAATCGGATCTTCCGATTCTCAAAGCGAATTCACCTCAGGTCAGAATCGTAGATGGCAATCATTCGGATAAGGGCGACTGGATCGTGGATCCTGCGATTGAACTCGATACATACAACGCCATACGAACGGACAAGAAGAAGACCGTTACCTTCAAGTCCGACATCGATTCCATAGCCTTCGACGTTGAGCCTGGCCATGTGTACGATTTTGTAATCCTATTGAACGGAAAAGATGCTTGTAAGACGCGCATCTCTACCATGGTGCAAGGATACCAGCGAACAGAAAAGAGCGGCAAGGTTGGACCGGTTACGATCCCCATCTACATCGAACATGGCAAGCTTCACTTGAAAGGTCGCGTGAACGGATCGAAAGAGCTGGATTTGATTTTCGATACCGGGGCAAATTCGTGCTTGATCTATCCCTCGGCGAAGACCAAGGGGGTAGTTCTCACGTTCGATGGTACGGTTCAGAATGCAGGTAGCGGTGGCACGACGCTGCGTCAATTCAGCCAAGACAATCAGCTCGAAATCTCAGACGTGCGATGGGACCACGAGCCATTTATTTATGTGGAAAAGCAAGCCGACAATGCCGATGGACTTGTTGGGTTTACGGTGTTCGAAGATCGGGTCGTTGAGATTGACTTCGATCGTATGCTCATGGTCGTGCACGATTCGCTACCTCCACATTCCGAGGGCTTTTCCAAAACAGCAATGCCGTATTCGGGAGATCTGCCATCCGTAGAGGTGGTGATGAAAAATGGGGACGTTTCCTACGGCGGACAGTTCATTCTCGATACTGCCGGCAACGCTTGCATGCTTGTAAATCAGGCTTTTGCTGCCAGTCACGACATGCACAACTCGTTGAAAAAATTGGGCTCGAGCGTCTCAAGCGGAGTAGGGAGCGGATCGATTGCCAATAGCCAATTGATGATGCCGGCGCTGACGCTGGCAGGACACTCTTTCAGAAATGTTCCCATCCATGTCGAGATGCCGTCTGATTGGAACAAGGCTCCACCTGGCGGCGTAATCTGCATGGACGTTCTCTCCCGTTTCAACACGATTCTTGACTTCCCGTCGAACGAAGCGTATTTCAAACCCAACTTGCGATTTGAGGAACCGTTCAAGATTCGAGGATCTGGACCTTCCCTTCTTTTTATCGCCTCGGTCGCTGGCGTTATTGTATTTGCATCGGCCAGCGTATGGTTCTTCGCAAAAAAGAGAACGCACTCGCGAACAAAGCCCGAGTTGCTGTAGATGATCGAGTACCTCGCCGCAAATGAATCAAGGGGGATCGCTATTGCCCTAGAATAGCTCGCTTCTACGACACTCGTGAGCCCATCGGGTTAATCCGCAACAGCAGCACCGGCCGGCGCTACATGGTCTGGTAACTCGGTGGCAACTTCATGATATACTGCGATGGTCTTGGGTTTGCGCATTGCGAATTAGGTAACCCTCCATTGATTTCCTGAAGCCTTGCGGGGCAGCGTTGTCTACGAATACACAAAAGTTACAGTCAGAAAATAGTCAAACGTTCCTGGCTGTGTTAGCGGGCGCGACAACCCTCATCGCGGCCATTGCCCTGTCGCTTGAATTGACAACATTATTAGAGGCGGTCTCCTTCGTAACGGGAGCTCTGTGCGTCTGGCTTGTCGTGCGGGAAAACGTCTGGAATTTCCCCGTCGGTTTACTGAATGTGGCAACGTTTAGCGTCGTGTTCTTTCAGTCGCGATTGTTTGCCGATGCGGGATTGCAAGTTGTCTACTTTGTTTTAGGAATTATGGGCTGGACGCTATGGGTTCGCGGGGGCGAGAATCAGACGCGTCTCAAGCTTAGTCGCATCGGGATCACAGAGGCGGCGTGGCTGGGCATCTTTGTTGTTGTCAGTACGTTGTGCCTTTGGCAGACACTGCATCATCTAGGTGGCTCCGCCTCCTTCTGGGACGCGTTGACAACATCGATCAGCCTTGCTTCGCAGTGGATGCTAAACCGCAAGCAGTTAGAGAACTGGCTGGGATGGATCGTTGTGGATGCGATCTACGTACCGCTTTACGTTTTCAAAGGACTTTACTTGACAGCGATCCTTTACGCGATTTTCCTTTGCATGGCTTTTATCGGTTGGAAACAATGGCAACGATCGTGGAATGCTGCATTGGAATTTCCTTCAGAGGGGACCGCCTAACATGACGTTAGGATTTGTCGTTGGGAAATTCTATCCACCACACCGTGGCCACAAGCATCTGATTGATACCGCGCGGAATCAAGTCGATGAACTGGTCGTCATGCTTGCCGCACATCCCTCGCAAACGATTCCAGGGGATGTGCGTTACGCTTGGTTGCGCGAGATCCATCCTGATTGCGACGTGCGTTTGGTTGCTGACGAATTAGAAGACGATTCGCAGCAATGGGCCGACTTTACAACAAAGTATTTGGGACGATCACCTGATGTTGTTTTTTCAAGTGAAAACTACGGGCCCATTTATGCGTCGCTAATGGGCTCACGCCACGTCATGGTCGATCACTTGCGCACGACCGTGCCGATATCTGGAACTCGGATCCGGGCCAATCCGCTGATGTATCTAGATTATTTGGAGCCCTGCGTTCGAGCTTGGTTTGTTAAACGAGTGGTCTTGGTAGGTGCTGAGTCCACTGGCAAAACCACGCTAGCCCAGCAACTTGCCGATCACTTCCAAACCGTTTGGGTGCCTGAGTATGGACGCGAACATTGGGAAGAGAAGGTATCGAAGTTAACGAGTGAGGATACGTCTCCCAGTTGGAGCAGTGAAGAGTTTCTGCACATCGCCCAAGAGCAACAACGTCGCGAGGACTTGGCAGCGAGACAAGCCAATCGCGTACTTGTTTGCGATACCAATGCGTTTGCGACGGGGACTTGGTACGAAAGGTACTTTCATGCTCGTCATTCTATGGTTGATTCGATTGGACAAAAGTGCAAAGCAGATCTCTATTTGCTGACAGCCCCCGATGTGCCTTTTGTTCAGGATGGTTTCCGTGACGGGCAACATATTCGCAACTGGATGCATGACCGATTCGCAGAGCAACTCACAAGCCTCTCTCAGCGAGACCCAGCGGTTCGGGTAGTACAGATCCAAGGCTCCTTTCAACAACGACGGGCCACTGCGATCGCGGCTGTCGATACGCTGCTCAGCGAGGAAGTTAATTGATCAACAAGCCCCACCTGGCCCTGAGCCAGGTGAGCTATGACTGAGCAGCTACAGTCAATCGCCCCGCTTTTCCCTCCACCAGGCCGCCCTGGCCGAAGGCCAGGGGATGCAAGAAAGTGATTACGTGCGGCGTCTTTGTA
>CAIXME010000449.1 GCA_903920425.1 uncultured Pirellula sp.
AGAATCCCAACATTCCCGCAATACACGAGAGGATTTCCTAGATACCTATCATCAAAGTAGACGGCTCCATTGACCGTGGGAATCCCCATGCGATTCCCATAGTCGCGCACGCCCGAAACGACCCCCGTCATGACACGACGCGGATGCAACACACCCGGCGGCAAGTCATTCGGTTCATAACTGGGTGAGGCAAAGCAAAAAACGTCGGTGCTACATACGGGTTTCGCACCAAGTCCAGTCCCAAGCGGATCCCGAATCACACCCCCCAAGCCTGTATTGGCTCCCCCGTAAGGTTCGATTGCCGATGGGTGATTGTGCGTCTCGACTTTGAATACAACGTGATCGTTTTCATCGAATTTGACCACACCTGCGTTGTCTTTAAAAACGCTCACGCACCAATCGTCGGCCCCCAATGCCTTTCGAATCTGAACCGTCGCCGCAAAGATAGTTTCCTTGAGCATGCTCTGAAAATGACGAGTTCCGTTCTCATCTTTGTATTCGATCTTGCCGCCAAGCGTCTTGTGGCTGCAATGCTCACTCCAGGTTTGCGCGATGGTCTCCAATTCGATATCCGTCGGATCTCGACCTTGCTCGCGAAAATGCTCTTGAACCGTTTCCATTTCAGCCAACGACAAATACAACTGACCAGACTTGCTCAAGTCCATCAATTCCGATGTGCCGAGATCACGAATGGGCACCACAACTAAACGGAAGGAATAGGGAGCACCGACCGCCAATTGATCCAACAACAAAGGCCCAATATTCACTTGTTCAATGGAGTCGTTGGCCATTACCTTTTGGCAAAGCTTCTTAACGACGGTCGAGTCCACGGCGCCGCCGCTCTTGGTCCTCACCCAATACTTTCGGAACGTCCTAACTTCTTGAACGTCCAGTTTTAGGCCGGTCAACATCTGCAACGTGCTTTGCGCGACGGGATCCATTACCCCCGCTTTGGGCATGGCATAAATGAGCGTGTTGGTTTGGGAGTGCGGTTGGCCGGCATGCTGACTCAGAGACTTATCACCCACGACAGCCGTTTCGCACCGCTGGGCAATCGAGTCCGACAGCAATTCGGAGGCAATCTTCTTGACCTGCTCCGCTTCGATCCCACCTTGAATCAAAAAACCGTAAGCACCCTCGATGACCAAATCGTCCGCAATCCCCAGCTCGTTCGCCGACGTAACTGCAGTGCTACCTAGTGAATCCGGTTGCCCATTAGCCGGATAAATGTCTACTTGCCACAGCCTCACGTGTTGCTTTTCCCGCTTTGAGTAGTTGTTCGATGCGATCAAAATCCGCCGTTTCCAAGGCTTCGATCCAAGATCCGCAAATTGTGGCAAAGTTCTTCATCGCTTGTAAGGCTGGAGCGTGGTTTTCTTCCAATATCTGTCGCCATAACTGAGTATTACTCGCAGCGATCCGAGTGGAATCCAACCAACCCTTGCCCACAAATTGCAAAATTTCGTCCGGAGTCGTCTGAGCCAGGGCTGACGCTACCATGTGCGGCAAATGGCTGGCAATTGCTAACGCTTCGTCGTGTTCTTTGGGCGAAAGACAGCACGTCCGAGACCCCATCGACTCCCAAAATTGGGTCATTCGGGCCACTAAATCCGCGGAGGTTTCAGTAGAAGGAGTAATGACGACCAACGCCCCATCCAGCAATGTTCCGACAGCATGCTCCACCCCACTGTGATGCCCACCCGCAATCGGGTGGCTACCAACGAATTGATTGGGAGAAAGCCGGCCGTGGGCTGCTCGCGTTATGCTTTGTTTGGTACTTCCCACGTCGGTCAAAATTGCATTTGGCAACGCAACGCTGGCTGCCTCGAACAGCGAATCGACGATCGACTGCACTGGCGTACACGCAATAATCAAATCGGCATCGCGGGCTCCGGAAAGAATGTCGTCGGTCGCAATATCGATCGCCCCACGACTCATGGCCGTGTCCAGTTTTGCAACCGTCCGCCCGACGCCCACAACTTGCTTCGCCAGCCTCTTACGCTTGAGCGCCAGTCCGATGGAACCGCCGAGCAAACCAACTCCAATGATGCAAACGCGCTGCCAAACCATAAATGCCATGCTGATCAGATTGCCAAAACCGAACCAATCGACGCCGCGCGTGGCAAATCATCAACTGTCCTGATAAAGAACGGGAGCAATTCTCTCGTTCACGCTCGGTTAGTGTAACTCCAATATACGGAAATGCGAATCGGGGTTAAAAAAAGGAAAAATCATGCTACCCGGGAATCTCACAGGGGTACTGCTCGCCCCCATTCCCCGATTCTTCGCCCCAGAAACGAAACTAGGCAGTCGAGAAAGATCGACTGCCTAGCGAAAATCTTGGTCAAAACGTAACGAACAAATTAGTTGTTCAAAGCGTCTGACATGTTGACAACTTCGAGACCTTCGTCACGTGTGACGAGGTATCGCATCGTCAAGCCTTCGATGCTGTTAGCGATGAACTGAACGCTTCCGTCAGCCATGGTTGCGTTGACGCCCGAACCGTGCCATGCGAATGGCTCGTCGTTTGGTCCGCAGTTGTTGGAATTCCAACGGCAATCGGTAGGTCCGCCGTTTGGAACGCGGTTTTGGTTGATGTAACCCTTTGCACGCCCGCCGTTTGGTGGACCGGAAACACCGCTACCTGCAGCATCTGGATCAGCCCAACGGTGAACTGTTGTTACGTTACCGGTAACGCATCCGTCACCGATCGCGCCCCAAACACCATTGCAAGCACGGTCAGCACGGCTACCCTTGGTTCCGTAACCTTGGGTTTCGTGTGTACGGCCCGAATCTTCGATCAAAGCGATCGTCTTGGATGTTCCGTCAACGATCGACGCAATTGGCGATGGCTTGTAAGCACAAACGCCGTCTTTGTAGCTGAATCGGTTACGGTTCAAGTAGGTTGCCGACGCTGGATCTGGATCGATGTCGGTGTAGGCTGTGAAGAAGTAATCCAACCCGCCGTATCCGTCTGGATCGACGAACTGACGTTGTGGGTTCGATGGGCAACGATAAACTGGAATTTCGTTCTTGCAAGCAAGTGGGTTACCTGCCCAACGCTTGTCGTTGTAGTTGAAACCCAAGTTCATTTGTTGGTAAATGTTGTTACCTTCGATGAATGGGAGGATCGCGGTGAAACCGGAGTGCCAATACAAAATGGCATCTGGAGACCCGTCAGAACGACGAGCGATGTTGTCCCAACCTTCACCGGAACTTGGCATACGCTTGAAAGCGGATTCGTAGTTCATCATGGCTAGGCCGTGTTGACGCATGTTGCTCGAGCAGCTCATTCGACGTGCTGCTTCACGTGCTGCTTGAACGGCTGGGAGCAAAAGCCCAACCAAAATACCGATGATCGCGATAACGACCAAAAGTTCCACGAGCGTGAAAGCTGCTCGCGACTGGAGAGAAACTGGATTCTTACGCATTGATACCTCGCTTGGCTGCATCCCTAATAACACCAACCTAAAACACTACCCCAATGTTTCACGCTGAAACGCGGGATGGCTGCTGCTTGGTCTGCAAATGATTACGCGGCGAAATTGTACGAACGCGGGTGAAGAATCAGCGAAGGAAATGTAAACCTTCGGTTAAGGACCGGTTAAGATATATTGCGGTAGTCCGCAGCTCCCTAGGGCCATCATCAGGGTTATCCGCTCTCGGCACACTTCCCTTGCCCTTCGATCTGCCAGTAGTAAAGCAACATTTTGCATGCATTTCACCTAAAGCTGGCGTCCAGGTTTCTTTAACCAAAATGGAAATGTTGCTCAGGCCGTTACAGTCATCACGCTGTGCAACGTTTACGCACCCGGCATCTTTTTTCCCATCCGTTTTTAGTCCGCAATCGGAAATGCTGTAGTACGTTTCTCCTGTTGAGTCGCCGAATTCGGAAGTCCGCTCGCTTGGATGCCAGCTGACTCCCCATTATCCACACCCGCCAACCCTTCAGCGGCTGACTCAATACCTGACGCCATTTGCCTAATCGTCACAGAGACTACGTACGGATACGACCACTTTCATGTTCAAGAGCCTTTTCCAAATAGCTCAAAAACGCATTCAAGCGTTTCGCGAGACTAACTGGCGAAAGAATTCAGACGAATTCTGGGACTGGTTCTGGAATTCTTTGCTCTCGCTCAACCCGCCCAAAGAC
>CAIXME010000450.1 GCA_903920425.1 uncultured Pirellula sp.
CGCCGGAACTTTCACAAGTTCCGCTACCTGCAATTCATCGTAGCGGAAGATGTAAATCTTCCGACCGAGTTCAACGTTTTCCCCGATTGTGTCAATCCACTCAAAAGCGGGCACCAATCTACGTTGACAAAACGTGCGAGATCTAGATCGCGATGGGTTAGTTCGCTTTCTTGCTATCTTCGTATAGCTTTTCGAATTTGGCGAGCGCTTTTCGCAGTACGGGATGATGAGGTTTGAGGCTGACGGCTCGACGCTGTTGCTCCAATGCGTCTTCGAATCGGCCGAGCGCTGCATAGCAGTGTGCTAGCGTGTCGATTAGCTCCGCATCCTCAGGACGCAAGCCACATGCCTTTCTGCTTAGGAAAAGTGCTTCTTCTTTACTACCTTCGGTGTTGGCGACCACCCATGCGAGAGAATTGCATTTTGATGACAGCAGCGTTGTCAAACTGGCGAGGCTTTGGTTGGTGGAAAATTTAAGTTGCTCTTCGACCTGACGGATTTCGCTCCTCATGCCGTTAACGATTTCTTTTAGTTTCGTTCGACGCTTTGTCGTTTCCGATTCTGGCAGTTGCAGTCGATAGAGGCCGATCAAAGCATCGACATTTTCAGGGGAGATCTCGATGGATTGCCAGTAGTTGGATTTGGCGGTTTCGGTGTCGTTGGCTTCTGACGCTTGGTCGCCAAGAAACAAATAATAGTAGGATTGAATCGATTCGGTAATGGTGGACCACTCTGACATCTGTCGCTGAAACATCGGCTCGTTTTTAAAGCGAGACATAAATGGTTCGAGCGTCTGCGCAGCTTCGTTATGTCGACCTAGCGAATGCAGCATGATTGCATACTGTTGCATCACGTCGAGGGAGACCATTTGGGTCAAATCCAACGTTTCTGGTTTTTTGGTATCGCCATCGAGTGACAAAGCCAATCGGAATTCGGCTTCTGCCCAAGCGAACAGGCCACGCTCGGTCAATTGCTGCGCGATGTATTGACGGCGAGTGATGTCGCTGAAAGAGCGTCGTTCCAGAACAAAATCGAGTCCCTTGCGAATAGGGTCCTCTTTTTCATTGTCGGTTGCTACTCGTAGTTCCCCTTTTTCATTCACAGGGGTTTGACGCAAAGTGCGATTGGCGATTTGATTGGCGACATCCTCTTTGCCTTGCATCTTGTAGCTCTCGGCGAGAAAGTAGCCGAACATCGATTCTCTCGTGACGGTAGTGAGCGACAGGATGGCGTGCTGTTCTTGGACCAATTCAGGAAACTTAAACTTCAACGCCCACTGCGCGAACTCGCTAGCGCGAACTACACGCGATCCGGACAGCGTATCCATCGACGGTAACGATTTACCAATATTTTGTCCCAGCTGCAGCAATGCTCGCCCCATGTCCAAGGCTTGGTTACGAAGTTGTGGGTTCGATGCGATTTGCTCCATCACAAATTTTCTGAGGTCGGTGACCAATTCGAAACTGGTTTCGTTGGATTGAGAGTCGAGTAGTTTCGTTTCTTGATCGATAACATTGAGCCACCACTGCAGATCAATTTCCGTTTCATTGGATGCATACTTCAGAACCCATCGGCTGGCTTGGCTTTGTCCTCCCGTGATATGGTCCAGCAGAGACGCTCGGCGTTCCTGAATGGTTTGGTCCAAAATAGGCTTGCTGCGCATCAATAGCAGTGCCGCACGTTTCGCCAGTCCACTTTGTGTTTCATAACGGACGAGTCGACATAGGGCGCCAAATCCTTGATCGTGTTCGAGCCGATACAGTTGATCGATGCAAACTGATTTTTCGGAGATGTGCGCGTTCGCGTAGTCGGTCAAAATCTGCTTTACTTGGACAGGGTCCGTATCCCACTCCCAGCTAAACTGGTTGCTTTGAACAATAAATCTGGCAGTGGCCGCGATCTGAGGATCAGGATGAAAGCTCGCAGCATGCAGTTGGTCGAGTGCCAAAATCCCTATGCGTTCCAATTCAGATTGAGCACCGAGGCGATTGGAAAAGTTGGGGTCACCGAGTTGCTCGATTAATTTTGCGATCCGGTTGGTCAGCGAATCCGACTTCATGCGATTCGGAATGGAACTAGGGGCGGCTTCTTGCGTTTGACCGGCTGGCATTGTGGGGAACGCGAACGCGGAATGCGGAGACCATGAAGCGATCGAGATGGCTAGGACGGTCAAGCATATTGCCGTAGGTAAGAAAGTCGCCTGGGCCTGGAACTGATCGGGGGCACGCATTATTCGAGAATCCATTACTGCTGGTATCGCCATTTTCGCAAAGCCGTCTGCTGGGATTGTAGACGTGTTGGGTCGTCCGTTGGGAGGTCGGCGACGTGGGTTCGCCTTCGATTTGGGTCGGATTCCATTTTGGCGAGTTCCGGGTTTGGAGGCCACGTGAAGTCCGAAGGTTTCATGAAGAAAATTACCTCAAATCCAATTTGACATTCTAAAAAGGGTCAAAAAGGTGTGCTCAAGCCTTGCCAATTCCGTTTTTTTTGAAGACTTTGCCACGAAAATTTTGACAGGGGGGAGTGGGACTCGGTACGATAAAGGGTGAGCGACTCCCTGAGAGCAGGAAGACTGTCTGGGAAGCCGCCTTACTCATCACACGTACACTACTTCTTACTGCTCGTTTGACCGTTTGGAACCACTGTTCTGGGACGTGTTTAAACGTGGAGGGTTCGCACGATGGCGAAAAAGATTCAGCATGTTTGGGGCCTGGAAATTGGTCAGAGCGCACTCAAGGGGCTTCGTTGCTACATGGAGGGTGGTCAGATCATCACTGACACCTTCGATTTTGTCGAATACCCCAAGATCCTGAGCCAGCCAGAAGCGGAACCAGAGGCGTTGATTGCCGACGCGCTGCAGCAGTTTATTTCTCGAAACGATTTGCGTGGCGCGCGGGTCGGGGTGAGCGTGCCTGGCCAAAGCGGTCTAGCAAAATTTTTCAAGCCACCGCCAGTAGAAGTCAAGAAGATTGGCGACATCGTCAAGTACGAAGCCAAGCAGCAGATCCCGTTTGATTTGAATGACGTGATTTGGGATTTCCAGCAAATGGAAGGTGCTCAGATCGAAGATGGTTACGCTTTGGAGAGCGAAGTGGGCCTCTTTGCGATGAAGCGGGATGCCGTCTTTCGATCGCTCAAGCCGTTCCGCGACCGAGCTATGGATATCGACTTGGTGCAATTGGCACCGATGAGCATCTACAACATGATCGCTCACGACAAGTTTTCTGAGCGGATGGCGAACGAGCCATTTGATTCGGACAGTCCTCAGAAATCGATCGTCGTCCTGTCGATCGGGACCGATGCGAGCGATTTGATCGTGACCAACGGCTTCCGTGTTTGGCAGCGAAGTATTCCGATCGGGGGCAATCACTTTACCCGCCAGTTGACCAAGGATTTGAAACTGACGTTTGCCAAAGCGGAGCATCTCAAACGAAATGCGATGCAGGCCGACGATCCGAAGCTTGTGTTCCAAGCGATGCGACCGGTGTTCAACGACATGGTTACCGAAGTCCAGCGTTCGTTGAACTTCTTCAAGACGTTGAACAAGAAGAGCGAATTGGAATCAATGGTCCTGTTGGGCAACACTTCCAAACTGCCAGGCTTGCAACAGTTCTTGAACAAGAACCTTGGGCTGGATGTCGAATTGATGGACAAGTTCCCTCGACTAGAGGGTACGGAAGTTTTAGGGTCGCAGGCCTTCAAAGAGAACTCGGTTGCCTTCGGTGTGGTGTATGGGCTTTGCTTGCAATTGCTCAAGCAAGGGCCGATGAAGACTAACTTGCTGCCTCGCGAGATTGTGATCGACCGTGTTGTCCGGATGAAGAAGCCTTGGACGGTCGGAGCTTTGTCACTGTTGCTGGTTGGTATGGTGACC
>CAIXME010000451.1 GCA_903920425.1 uncultured Pirellula sp.
CCTTTCAGGTTTTGCCATAGGGTCTCTGCGAGGAAGGGAGTGAATGGCGAAATCAACTTGGCGATGACGACCATGCTTTCGTACAGAGTCCAATACGCATCTAGTTTATCGGGCGATTGTTTGTCTGGAGCCCAATAGCGCGAACGGCTGCGCCGCACGTACCAATTGCTGAGCGCATCCACGAGGCCGTTCAGCGTCTGGCATGCACCGTAGCTATCGTAGCGATCCATGCGTTCTACAACATCTTTGCACGCAGCCGCTAATTCGCTCATCATCCAGCGATCGAGTTCGCTACGCTCCGCGATCGGGCGATACGAAGGCGATTGCGAGAACTCCGCTGAGGTGAGTTGGTCTAACGGGCCAGTGATGTCGGACGGGCCTGCAAATGAATCGATTTCAGCGTAAATCGTAAAGAAGCTGAAAACGTTCCAGAGACGCAAGATAAACTCAGGGATGCTGTCCCGAATGGCTCGCTCGCTGTAGAGAATCGAATTCCAAGGTGGCTGGTTGGCGAACAAGTACCATCGCAACGCATCCGCGCCGTAACGGTCGAATATTTCTTGTGGGCTTCGGTAATTGCGTAGCGATTTCGACATCTTGCCTGTCTTGACGACAAACTCCGATCCGACCGCGGCTCGTGCATCTTCTTCGGTCAGGAACGTTTGCTTGCCAACCTTGCTCTCGTACCACTCCGCCAGCATGAGCCCGAGAACGATACAGTTCTTGAACGGATGAGGATAAGCAACCGTTTGTTCGTCGAATAGCATCGTGCTGATGGACAATTGGCTGTAGAACCAGCCTCGCGTTTGGTCGATTGCTTCGCTGATGAAATCGGCAGGAAACTGACTCTTGAATTGCTCTTGGTTCTGGTGCGGATAGCCCCACTGTGCGAATGGCATCGCGCCGCTGTCGTACCAGCAATCGATCACTTCGGTCACTCGACGCATACGACCGCCCGAGGCGAAAGGTGAATCGTAGGTTACGGCGTCGATATAGGGTTTGTGCACGCGGAGGTCATCAACCAGTTCTGGGTTGCTAGCCTTCGCTTGTTCCCATACTTCGAAGCCGCTAACGCCAGGCTTGGTGAACAGCTCGTCATACTTACCAATCGCTTCCATTTCACCCGACTTGTCGCATACCCAGATTGGCAGCGGAGTGCCCCAGTAGCGTTCTCGCGACAGAGCCCAGTCGACATTCGACTCGAGGAAATTACCAAAACGTCCTGTTCCAATGTGTTCAGGAAGCCATCCGATTTTGGCGTTGTTTTCCAGCATCTTATCCTTGAATGAAGTGGTTTTGATGAACCAGCTTTCACGAGGATACTGAATCAACGGATCGTCGCTGGCTCGCCAGCAGAATGGGTAGTCGTGCACGTATTGCTCTTGGTACCACAATGTCCCATCATCACGTAGTCGGCGCGTGATTGGTTTGTCCGCATCCTTTACCCATGTACCTTCGAAATCGGGAGCATCGGACGTAAACTTGCCCGTTGGCGCAACCGCACAAAGCAAAGGTGGTTGATCCACATCGACAAACCGAGCCTTCTCTTCGACCAGCACTTCGTAGTCCGCTTCGCCAAACGGTGGAGCCATATGCACCAGTCCGGTCCCTGAATCCGTCGTGACGAATCCAGCAGGAACAACACGCCACGATGGACGCTGCGTGCCCCCAGCTCGCAGTTCTGCCTTTAGCTTGGACTGTGACTGATAGTAGTATGGGAACGGTGGAATGTATTGCATGCCAATCAAATCGGAACCCTTCACCGTTTTGATGACCGTCAGGGTGCGCTTTGTTTTCTCAGCCAGCGATTGGACCAACGCACTTGCGACAATGATCGTCTCGTTGGAATCCGCATCGGTGCAATATGCATAATCCAAGTCAACGTTGACGGCGGCAAACTGATTGCTCGGCAGCGTCCAAGGGGTAGTTGTCCAAACAACTAATGAAGTTTTCTCGACATTCTCTAGAGGAAAGCGAACGTACACACTCGGATCTGCGACTTCGCGATATCCTTGCCCGACTTCTCCTGCGCTGAGAGCCGTTCCGCCTTGAGCCCACCACCAAACAATTTTGTGTCCGCGGTACAGCAAACCACGATCGAACAAACTCTTAAGCGACCACCAGACCGACTCGATATAGCTTTGGTGATACGTGACGTAAGCTTGCGACAGATCGATCCAAAATCCGAGTCGCTCGGTCATGCGTTCCCACTCTTGCATGTACCGCCAAACGCTCTGTTGGCATTTTTGGATGAAGCCTTCGATGCCGAAGTTTTCAATTTCCTCTTTGCCGTGGATACCGAGTTCCTTGCAAACTTCGACCTCGACCGGCAGTCCGTGAGTATCCCAGCCCGCTTTCCGATCGCAACGGAAACCTCGCATGGTTCGATAGCGAGGAAACAAATCCTTGATCGCACGGGTCAAGCAGTGGCCTGGGTGCGGCATCCCGTTGGCGGTCGGTGGGCCTTCGAAAAACACAAAGGCGGGTGCGTCCGCTCGGAGTGAAAGCGACTTTTCGTAAATGCGATTTTGTTTCCAAAACGCCAGTACTTCTTCCTCAAGTTTCGGAAATTTGATGTCTGTTTTTACCGCTTGAAACATAAGAAAGTCGGGGGGGAATGAGGTGCGTCGCAAATAGAGAAATTGGGTCCCGCATGGCAATCACGCGTCCCAAATCCACACCCCCAAATCATAACCACTTTGCCAAATTCCGGTACCTCAACAATCCCCCCGCGTTTCCAACGCCCATTCTGAACGAGGGCCGTGCCAACGCCGGCTACCCGTAGCGGAAGATGTAAATCTTCCGAGGCTGTTTCCCGTAGCGGAAGTTGTAAAACTTCCGGAGCGGAGCCAATCACGCCACACGAGAAACAAGGGCTCTTGCAACGAGCAATTCAC
>CAIXME010000452.1 GCA_903920425.1 uncultured Pirellula sp.
AAGATTCCCACCTTCCGCTACGAAGACGGAAGATTCACATCTTCCGCTACGAAGACGGAAGATTCACATCTTCCGCTACGCGATATGAAACAAGCAGCGTGTCAGGCTACGAAGCAGCCGGTGCGCTAACTCGGACTTCTGCGTTTTCGTCTTGGTTTGACTTGCTTTGCTCGTCAAAACTGACCGCTTCACCGGTCTGTATCATCAAGTCTCGCAAATCCGCCAAGAGTACTTGATCGAGGTCGTTGAAGTATGCGTCTTCACGAATTTTGCCGACGCGCGATGCTGGTTGTGTGTTGGACATTGGCTCTTCTCCACTGAAATGCACATGATGCTAAACAAGTTGCGTGCGATCGATTTTGGGGCAGGCCTCGGATCACGAGAAAGCCTAGGTTAGGCTTCCTGCCATGCAAAATGTGGAGCGAAGAATTTTCGAACGGAATCGAATTGAAGAGAACTACTCGTGTTTGGAATAGTCCGATTGTATCGAAAATAGAGTTGGGACAATATGCCCCGATTGTGCCTACAGGGGGACCATAAAAGCATGGTCTGCTAATTCAAATAGGCCTTTGGGTATCAGGCCGTCAGTTCCGCACTACGCGAGGCGTAGTGCGAAACGAAAAACACGACTGCGAACCAATTTCAATCAAGTGGCTCGACCTAAGCCGAATTTAGACGCTTGCCCACTGGCGGCTCTTGGCGCTTTGCAATACCGCATCGCAAACACGCTGTGTTTCTAGTGCGTCGCGGAACGATGGATGGGCGGGCTCGCCTGTTTCCAAGCTCTTGAGGAAATCAGCCACTTGATGGATAAACGAATGCTCGTATCCAATTTGAAGTCCCGGTACCCACCAGTTGCCCATGTAGGGTTGGTTTCCATCGGAGACGTGGATGCTTCTCCAGCCCCGCACGATAGACTCGTCGGAGTGATCAAAGTACTTGAGCCGATGCAAGTCATGGAGATCCCAAGCGATACTGGCGTTTTCGCCGTTGATTTCCAAAGTGTAGAGGGCTTTGTGTCCACGAGCGTAACGTGTGGACTCAAACAGGCCGAGCGAGCCATTTTCGAAATGGCAGAAGAACGAGCAAGCGTCATCGATTCCAACCGGAGCCTTCTTGCCGGTTTCCGCATGAACGCGTTCCTTGACAAAGGTTTCCGTCACGGCAGAAACATCGTGGATGGAACCGTTGAGCCACAGAGCTGTATCGATGCAGTGGGCAAGCAAGTCACCGGTGACGCCGCTGCCAGCCGCTTCGACATCCAGTCGCCAAGTTGCCGCTCCACCTTGGGGCACATCTGCATTGATGGTCCAATCCTGGAGGAAGTTTGCGCGGTAGTGGAAAATGCGACCTAGTTTTCCGGAGTCAATGATTTGCTTTGCGAGTGTGACCGCTGGGACTCGGCGATAGTTGTACCAAACCATGTTGGCCACGCCCGCTCGTTCGACCGCTTCGCACATTTCTTCGCCTTCGGCAGTGTTCATTGCCAAAGGCTTCTCGCACAAAATCATCTTGCCCGCCTTGGCGGCAGCGATCGCAATCTCCTTGTGGATATTGTTGGGCGTGCAAATATCGATGGCATCGATATCCTTTCGCTCAATCAGCTTTCGCCAATCTGTTTCAATGGATTCATATCCCCAGTTGTCTGCGAAGGATTTAGCCTTTTCTGCGTTGCGAGCACACAATGCTTTGAGTACCGGCTTGTACTCGCATGGGAAAAAGTGGTTTGCTTGAGCATACGCATTCGAGTGCGCCTTGCCCATAAACCCGTAGCCGATCATACCGATACGCAGTTCTTTCATTGTTATCTTCGTCTTAGGTTAGAGGGGGATGTGGAGGTGGGAGAGGAACCGTTACCAACCGTGGGTGTCGCGAACACGAATCATTGTGTCCAGAATTTGATTCCAAGTCTTTGGCGTTTCTAGCATTGCATTGGGGAACATGCATCCGTCCCAGCAAATGTGCTGAATGCCACGTGCTTGTGCGTCCTTTAGCCAGTACCCGGAACAACGTACGATATCTAGTTTTCCGTTAGGATCGTCGGCAGGGCAATGCTTGCCTGTTTTATCGTGTGCTCCGGCGCCGTGAACGTGACCATCATTTTGTGCGACGTGGAAATCGATGGTCCATGGCCGCAACATGTCGGTCATTTTTTCGTAGGCCGCGTAGAACTCGGCTTCGGTGTATCCTTCGTGGAGCAGCGCGTATTCTGGGGCGTTGTAACCCATCAAATACAAATACGTGTGAGCCAAGTCGGCCTGGAATCCGAGGGCTTCGGGCATCCCAACCCCCTCGAGCACGTCGAGCATGTCACGCCAGCTATGCATTCCCGCCCAGCAGATTTCACCTTCTGCAGCCAAGCGTTGTCCGTGATCCTTGGCAATGATGGCCGCTTCTTTAAACGTGTCCACGATTGCTTGCGTGTTGGCCTTTTTGTTTTGTCGCCATTTTTCAACGCCAAACTCGGCGCTGTCGATACGGATCACACCGTATTTGCGAATGCCGTGCTTTTCAAACACGCCGGCGATTCTGCAAGCCATCTTTACCGCCGACAGGAACTTCTCCCTCGCTGCGGCGTCCCCCATGGCCGAATCCCCAACAGTGCCACCCCACACCGGTGCAACCAGAGAACCAACGGAAAAACCGTGGCTGGCGATCAAGTCGGCAATACGATTCAGTTCCGAATCGCTGGCGTTTGGATCTGTATGAGGAAAGAACAGGAAGTAATCGATGCCGTCAAATTTCTGTCCGTTGACATTGGCCGCGGCAGTTAGCTCCAACATTCGCTCCAAGCTAATCGGCGGCTCTTGATCGGGCCCATCCCCTTTTCCAACTAAACCTGGCCACATCGCATTGTGAAGTTTAGGAAACGATTTTGCTGACATAGGAGCTCCGGTGCAGGTAGGTGTTAATTTAAAAAAGGGGGCGACGGGGCCAGGTGGGATTCTAGTTGGTCGTCCTAGGGACGATTTGGTCGCTGGTCACTCGACTCGCGGACTGTGCCGCTGAGTCTTTTGCTGAATACCGATTTCCTGTTGGAAAAGGGTGTCGTCAGTTTCCGACTACAAACTACGCTGATGCTTGCGTTTTCCAAGCGCCGTTGGTCGGCATATTGGAGTGCGCGTCGGGACCAAAGTAGCGAAGGCCGACAAGTGGTTCGCTGCCCGTGTTTTCGATTTCGACGCCACGGGTTGCGGCATCGTGGCTGATGAACACTTCGTCTTCGGTGTTCTGCCCAAATCGAATCATCGCAGGAGTTTGTAGAGCGAGTTTACCAATGCGACCTTTACCTTGTACGGTAATCCATCCGCTGGCTGCGCCATCTTTGAGGATGCACTTTGCACCCGGTTCGACAGTCAGTTCCTTGGCGCTGAAGAGCTGCTTTTTGTCGATAGAGCCGTACACGATCCACTTGTCCGTGTAGCCGTCGCCACTCTTCGATCGGTCGACGATTGGCTCGATGTAGTTGCTATCCTTGAAGTGCGTATCGACGTTTTTATCCCAGTCCAACTGACCGATGATGAAGTCCAAGTCTTGATGCTTTTCAGGTGGCATATCTTTGACTAGCAACGACCAAGGAACATAACGTCCTTCTACGATCGATTGGTACATACCAAAGACGTCGCTACCCCATTGAGGTTCGTAGGTGCATAGCGAACCTGGAGCATGCAGAACACCAGGTGGAATCAACCAACCTGTACCTCGCTTGAGTCGGTAGGCTCGGGATAGATCCAAAATCCCGTTGTCCCCTTTATTCCAATTTGCCAGACATCGACGCAAGTCTTCTTTGGTCGTCCCTGGTTCGAGGCCCATAAAGGTGTAGGAGAAGTTGTTGTCTACGTTGTTGTATTGTGGGGGGAAGTAATAGCTCTCTGGCTTTCCTTCTTGTCCAACGAGGGCAGCGTCCTCTTGCGATTGGTGCATGTGGTGAGGAATGGGCCCCATGTTGTCAAAGAACTTGGAGTAAACGGGCCATCGAGAATACTTGGAGTAGATCGGCTCGCCTACCAATTTGTTGCCTTGCTCGGCGACAGCATCCTTGAGCAGGAATTTCTTTCCTTCGAACAAACAGAAACTGAGCCCTTCGTGCCAAACTCGGCCTTCGTTGGCGGCTTCTGTGGTGCTTGAAAACCAGCGTTCATCGATCCCGCCGCGATTGGCGCCGAACGCATAAAGATCGCCAGGAAACAGTTTGATTCGACGCCCTGGGTGAAGAAAACTGCGAGGAACCCATGTCGGAGTCAGTCGCAATAGACCATCGCCCGCGTCGAGAGCCTGCCCCAGTACTTTTGCTACGTTATCCGAAGAAACCAATCCATCATCCAAACCTGTTCCGGACATCAGCAACTCTTTATTTTTGAGGGGTGGGGA
>CAIXME010000453.1 GCA_903920425.1 uncultured Pirellula sp.
CACACATGAAAATGCTCTGGATCGTTCGCTGCTTCCTTGGCTTGTTGCAGCACGCGTCCCGGACGAAACTTATCGTTGAGATCGACATAGCCGAGGACTTCCGAACTATCGGTCCAATCCGGTCGAACGGACACGCGTTCGCAGTTACCACCTGTCAGCTTGGATACGAGGTCCGGTAGTTTGGATTTGCCGGTCCCTGAAATGCCTGCAAGAATTACAAACGGCTTGGTTCTCAACGCCGTGACATAGGTTGCAACTTGCCAAGGATGGAATATGAATCCCGTGGCTGCGATGGCATCGATCAATTGCTCCATCGATGTATTGAAATCGGGATCTACCGGAGGAGGATTCACGTTAGGCCACCACCTTTCCGCCAATGCATCGAGAACTTGCTGCTGATACTCAGAATGCTGAAGAGCTTGCCAGTAGGGTTCTTGAAGTCTGGCATGGGAGATGCGATCACGGATAAGTTTAGGTGTTGGACGGTCAAGCGGAACGAGTTCGAGCGGATCGCGGTAGGCATGAAGCCAAAACAGGTCGTTCGCCATTCTCGCAAAACCTTCAGCCAACTGCTGTTCGTCCGCACCATCATGTCCCCGTTCCTTAAGTCTCTCAATAAATCTTGGTAATAGCCAATCAAAATCGAAGTGGTTATCGGTTAGCTCACCATCCCGGATGCCCTCGATCACCAAAGCCAGAATCACTGGTTTGTAAATCGTTGCCGTTTGCATGCCATCGATGAGCGTGATGAATTGCTCGGTAGCCTTGGCGGGATCGTCAAACAGAACAGCCGTTTTTCGGTCTGCAGCCAATCCCATCTCGGCGGACTGCAGATAGCACATATGTTTCGCGACAGTGTTATCCAGTTCGTCACGGTTCGCTTGTCCGCCATGCTCCTGAAGCCATTCGCGTTTGGTATTGTAGCCCGACTCCGTTATGGATTCCGATTTGTTCGAATCGAGCCGGCTCACAGTACAACCACCGTCGGTCACTTGCGTAACCACGTACCGTGCATCCCGTTTGGGGCTCATGAAAACCACGCGTTCATCGGCATAGCTTCGCATCAGTTGCAGGAAGCTCGCTTGCGTTTCAATGGCAGGTGGCGCGACGTCGGCATAAGCAGCGTCGAGCAACGGTTGGAAGAAGCTGCAAGCGTCATAGAACTCATTAGCGATATCAACTTCGCTAGATAGTTGTTCGGGCAACCAGTACTTCGAAATACAGGCACCACCTTCGGAAGTTGCGGCGAACTGCAGCCACTGATCGAAGGTCTCGAAGTCGGACTCACCAGGACCGAGCTTCCATCGCTTGCGCAATTCCCATCCCTGAGCAACCGTTGCTCCAATTTCCTGACGCAGTTCAAGCGGCAATCGCTGCAGGCCCATCTTGAGCTGAGCAAGTGCAATCTCGCTTTTCTGCCGAGTCTCAACGTTGTTGATCTGTCCAGATCCTGACCCGAGGCAAAAACAAATCTCGATGCCGGGTCCCCAGACAATCAAGGCCACTTGCAATCCATACGACTTGTTC
>CAIXME010000454.1 GCA_903920425.1 uncultured Pirellula sp.
GCAGCCGATATCGTTCCATGGTCGACTTTCGCTCCGCCGAAAGTTCGCGCGCTGAAACACACTTTCACGGAGTGAAAGGCGACCTTGACCTCGCAATCAAGCCGCACCTGGCCCTGTGCCAGCTGGGCTATGACTGGATAGCTACCAAGGTACAGCAGCCGATATCGTTCCATGGTCGACTTTCGCTCCGCCGAAAGTTCGCGCGCTGAAACGCACTTTCACAGAGTGAAAGGCGACCAAGGCATCGACTATGCCCGAGCTGCTTTTTTCTTTCGACGCAATCGCCAGAGCGATAACAAAGACACGAACGAAACAGCGCATAGGGATGATGGTTCCGGAACGGCTGTTATGGAATAGTTAAGGTACAGATTCCCGTTTACGTTCCCCAGGCTAAACAACTGGTTGGACTGAACAAAATCGTTGCCGGTCAAGAATCCAATCGAAGGCATGTCCGTTATCGTACCTGCATTCGACTTGGCGATCAGCCAGCTGTAGCTTCCGTTTCGATCAAAGCCAGTCGCACCGATGGAGGTTAGATTGATGGTCGAGCCAGAGAACGAAATGTTTCCAAACGCATTGATGACATCGTGCCCACCCGCCAAGCTGCTAGCCCCGCTATTCAGCAGAAAAGTCGTTACACCGGCGTTGGTCAGCTCGAAGTCATACGTTCCATTGATGAACAAATTGGTGGGGGCCGCAGCGGTGCCAAAGTTGAGCGTACCGACACTGTTTCCTGGGGCAATGGTCCCGTTTACCACGACACCGTTGCTGCCAGATAGAATCGTGCCGTTGCCTGCCAAGGTAGCAGTGCTGTTGATGCTCACTTGTCCTGAGCCTGTTGCGCTACCAGTGGTGTTGTTGACGCTTAGCTTACCGCCCAGGACTTGGACGCCGCCCGTGAACGTGTTTGCTTGCGTCAAATCGGTATTGCCATTCCCGATAACGTTGATGCCTGCACCGGCGAACGCTTCCGAGATGACGCCATCGTAACGAACGGTTCCGCCCGCTTCGGATGTTAACTGGGTGTTGGCGCGATTCAAGACGATCGAGCCGGTATAGTTGGCGACTCCAGAGGTATTGGTGCCACCCAGTGTGGTGGATCCTGAGCTGTTGAATCCATTCACACGAATTGAGCGTGCGATTTGGTACGCACCGTTGGTCACGAATTTGATCGCGTTGCTCGCTTGCGTGGATGCATCACCCAATTGGATGGTACCAGCAGATCCAACGGTTTGGTTGGAGTAGTTACCGAGTGCGCCTGATCCGTAAAGTGCATTTCCTCCGATAACGAGCGTGCCATTTCGGACAGTGGTGGAGCCAGTATAGGTGTTGGCGTTGTTCAGCGAGAGTGTACCTTGTCCGGACTTCAGTAGCTGCGTTCCCGACAGGATTCCTTGGATCGTTACGCCCGCACCGGTGGTTTCGACATTGAATTCCCCCGCCGCAAACTTCGCAGCGATGTTACCTGCTAACACGATCGGATTGGTGCCAGCAAAATTGATGGCGGTGCTTAGGTTGATGTCATTGGCAATGGTTCTCGGACCGCCCGTTGCGATGATCGTCGGGGTTGTCGTATTGGCGCTCTTGGTGTGAATTGCGCCTGTACCAAACGCTGTATTGCTCGCGACTTCTACTGTACCACCGTTCAAAATGGTACCACCAGAGTAAGTGTTGTTGCCTCCCAAAGCAAAGTACGAATCAACTGCGTTCCGAATCCCTCCGACGCCGCTGATGATCCCGTTGATGATGACGGAACTGGTGCTGCTCGTGCCTCCTTGAAGTGTCAAAAAGCCGTTGTTCAAGGAACTATTGGGATTGGAGACATTGATATTGCCATTCACAGTCAACTTGGTTGAACCGTTTGTTCCGATGGCCACGGTCGAAGATCCGCCACCGATAACAGAAATATCGCGACCGATCACGACGTTGGATTGCGCACCTAACAGTTTCGTATCCGCCGAATTGCCTTGGGCGTTTGACCCGCTGTGCATAACGATGGCAGTGTTGGAATTGCCGAGGGGGCCGTTGGTATTTGCTAGTACATCGGATCGGATCGTGGTTGTGCCGCTGAGCAAATTCGTTTGTCCCGAGTAGGAATTGGACCCCAAGAGTGCCAAGGAAGCGGCTCCACCTCGCGTTAGTCCGTTCGTTCCCGAAATGGCGCCGCTGATCGTTAATGGAGAGGTTACGTGCAAAACCCCTTCGCTATTGTTTCCGAAGTTGATCGGCGAATCGATGTCTATCGAATTGAAAACCGAGGAGGAAGTCAAGATCGCACCACTATTGATTGTCAGCGGGCCACCGGAGAGGACGATATTGTTAAACGACGATCCCAATCGCAGCGCGTTCATGGATGTGCCTCCAGCCGGGGCTGTTGTAGAGGCATTGAGATTGACGTTGTCCAGCCCCGTTGCGCTCGCTAACGAAGTTAGATAATAGCCGTCAGCCAAAAAGTGCATTCGCCCCGTGGCGCTATCCCAGGTAACAAAGTAGGTGCCTGTCGTTGCTGTAGAAGTCGATATCGCATGCGCGAATGGCAGGATAGGAATTTGTGCAAGTGGACCGGAAAGCTTCGTGCTAGTACCTCCGACAAGCGTTCCCGGGCTATTGTTCACAACGATAAAATTTCCATCTAAAGATGGTAGTCCACCAGCGGTTCCCCTGAAAAGCAACGTGGATCGATTTTGGCGTACGAGCGAATCAAAGACGAATCCGTTTCCGTTGATGGTCGATTGCGTTATGTCGTTCCCACCCTGCGCCAAAGTTAACGTCCCAAATTTTTCTGTCGAACCCAGCCCTTGTAAAAACAGATCACTGCCCCTGAGTGTAAAGTTTGCACTGTCCGATATTCGGTTCGCAACGTTGGTGGATGCATTGTTAATAAAGAATTGACCAGCAATATCGAAATTGTTGGTGCCGCGTAATATCCCAGCCTCGTCGATGCGAATGAGTCCCGACTCCAATCGCACAGGACCCGTGAAAGCACTACCATTTCCGCTAAAGCCAAACGTGCCCCCACCAAGAACTCGCAGCAATCCGCTACCCGAAAGCGTGCCATTGAACTGTCCACTTGTCGAAACGGGAGTGCCGTCGTTGAATCGAATAATGCCGCCTTGATTTCCAATGATGACAGCACGCGATGTAGTAATGCCTTCGGCATTGAGCGCACCACCATCGATGGTGATTGAGTTGGATAGATTGCCAAACGCTCGGTCTGACGCTACGGCTAACTCACCACCTAGGATGGAGACATTCCCGGTGAATGAGTTGACCCCATTGAGTCGTACTTTGCCGTTACCAGTCTTCCTGAACCCTAGTGCATTTCCTGCTAGAACGCTCGTGATATAGTGCACGTCAGTAAATGCAGAAACAGGGCCTAAGGTTTGTAGATGATCAGCCCTCAGCTCGAAATTTGACCCTGCGCTCAAGTTGATCGTCCCGCTATTGAGCAGGTAGGACCAGGGCGAATCGAATATCAATCCAGATAGAGTGGGGTTGGAAACAACAACGGTTCGAGATCCGGACATGCCAAAAGCACTTCCAAAGGTAGCGACACCTCCTTGTCCCGGAACCCCTCCAACCCAATTGGCTGCATTAGAAAAATTGCCATCCGAATCCGGCAGCCAAGTGCCGTTTGTTTGAGCATTTCCCTTGGAAGATAGGGCAAAAACCGTCAATGCGCAGGCGCAAGCAAAACGTAGACTTCTTCTCACGATCGGGCGTTTCAATTTGTCTAAAGTAGATATTCGGGCAATATATTTCAAAACATACTAATTTCAGAAATACACCGATTCAAGAAAAACTATTGTTTTAGATGTCAGTTTCAAAGAAGCCAGAATGAGCGAGAATTCAGGTTCGGTGTTTCGTAAATGAACCACAGAGACACGGAGTCACAGAGAAGAAGAGTTGAGATCAAAAATACAGATTCTTGAGATCTCTGTGTCTTAGTTTCTCTGTGTGAGATCTCGATCCCTGTATGGGAGCGGGAATTGCTGAATCAATGCTCAGACGCACTGACTTGTTATTAGATGGCGACTCGCGAAAACGACTCAGTGCTCTTCTTGGCTTGGTCGAGGATATGCAGGGCGCGGCAGGTGTCTTCTAGATCGTTCGATTTGCGAACCAATGAAGTGATCGAACGGTGAAATTGGCCGAGCATCTGTTGGCCTACCGAGAGTTCCGTGTCCAGCGTTTCTTGATGTCGACCCGCGTCATCAAACCAAACGAGAGTGGTTGGCAGATCAACAAAGGCGAGACCTTTTTCGCAGCAGACTTGGATTGCTGCCGGCGGTCGGTACGCGATGGCTTCGTTCCATACTTCTGGAATATAGGCACCGCAACTGATTTGAGCCAGGATGGCTTGCGGGTCCTTTTCAGGGTTACCGAATCCGAGGCTGAGGATTTGGTAGTCCGAGTTCTCCGGCGTTTGGCTGCTGGTATGACGTATGGCTTGGATCCAGGTCGGAGCATCGGCCACGATGTAGTTGCACCAGTCGATTAGCTCCATTAACTCGCGTTGCGAGCGTGCATCGAGCGTGCGCGTTCGGTCTTTGCTTTCGCAGGCCAAGCGGCGATGGCAAAAAAGAAGTCGTGGTCGGCCAAGTCTCGTTGCGATCAGTTCCTTGAGTCTCAGCGTTGCTGGAGCGAATCGCCGAGGAAATTCGGTCATAAACGCAACGCCGGCGGACTGGACTTGATTGTGTATTTTGGCCGCAGCTGCGGGATCGAGATTGAGATCCGCTCCGCAAAACACAGCTTTCCCATAATCGCAAGCGGCGAATAAGGGCATCAATCGATACCAGTCGTCTTCGAGGACGAGGACGGCATCGAGTGCAGGGCTTTCCATGACAGCGCGGAAGCTATCATAGCGTTCCGCGTCCAATTCGCGCGCAGCGGCATCAGCGAGTAAAGAAACGCTGTTGTAGACCGATACGACTTGCAATCGATCTCGCATCGAGCGGAGAGCAGGTAGGTATCGCGATTGCCAATCACGCCCTTGCCCGATAACTCCGATTCGTAATTTCATAGCGACAAACCGATGCGAGCCCGTGGATCCGATCGATTAACGCTTGCGACGCTTGAACTTGGCGCCACCTTGGCGAACTTTGAAGCGAGGATTTGTCTTGCAAATAACGTAGATCCGGCCTCTTCGGCGAACCACTTGGCAATCTGGGTGGCGGTATTTAAGCGCCCCAATGGACGAAACAACTTTCATAATATGCAAACTCCAACGAACAAGGCGGATGAACCCCAAAACGGACCGTTGCCAGCTGGATGGCCGGGTTCGATCTGTTCAGGCTGACTTCCGACTGCACAAACAGTGGAGGTGCCTAGTATGATCTTCAACGCGTTTTCGACTATCTTGTAGGTCTCGGGAATCGCGTAGTATATCGGTCGCCGCAGCTGTGGCAACGCCAAAAACCTTGGAGATTTGCAATCCTGGGGTTCTTCGAGCAAACAATTACACGAGCAACATCATGCAAATTGCGTATTTTGACTGTTTCAGCGGGATTAGCGGCGACATGACCTTGGCCGCCTTGGTCGATGTCGGTGCCGATTTGTCCTTGATCCAAGCGGCAATCCAGTCGATGGGAATTGGGGATGTGCGGGTTGCCGTATCCAGCACGGTCCGCAACGGGTTTCGGGGAAAGCTGCTGGCGATTGAGCATCCCACGGAGCATGTGCACCGCAGATTGCGGGATATACACACGTTGATCCGGAGCGCCCGCATCTCCGCCGGCGCCAAGGATTTGGCGATGAGGTTTTTCGAACGCCTGGCGCGAGCGGAAGCAAAAGTCCACGGAACCACGATCGATCAAGTGCATTTTCACGAGGTCGGCGCCATCGACTCGATCGTAGACATGGTCGGCGTGGCGATCGCCTGGGATCAGCTTGGAATCGGCCGGGCGTACAGTTCGGCGATTCCAACTGGAACGGGGCAGATCCGGATCGCGCATGGCCTCGTCAGTGTGCCCGCGCCGGCAACGGCGGAATTGCTGGTGGGAGTCCCTATTGCTCCGACTCAGATCGCGATGGAAATGACAACGCCGACAGGAGCTGCGATCGTGACGGAACTGGTCACGGAGTTTGGGCCAATGCCTCCAATGCAAGTGGGGCGAATAGGGTACGGTGCAGGAAGTCGCAATTTGCCTGATCGTCCCAATCTCCTTCGCATCTTGGTGGGCAACGCACTGGAATCAAGACCCACGCGGCCTCGCTCGGGAGACTCGATTCTGATTCTCGAATGCAATTTGGATGATATCCCAGGCGAGCAGATCGGGTTTGCTATCGAAAGACTTTGGGCAGCGGGGGCTCTCGATGTGTTTACCGTGCCTATCCAGATGAAAAAGAATCGTCCTGGAACGCTGTTAACGGTCCTCGCCAAGCCGGAGGACAAGACGGCCATGGAGTCGATCCTATTTCAACAGACGGGAACGTTGGGAATCCGGTATCGAAAGCAGTCGAGAACGGTTTTGCCACGCGCAAGCGTGGATGTTGGAACACCATGGGGGGTAGTACCTGGTAAAGTCTCCATGCTGCCGACCGGGGAAATTGATTTCTCGCCCGAGCACGATGCGTGCAGTGCCATTGCCGTGGAGCTTGGGCTACGTTTGACCGACGTCATCGATGAGGTGCGAGAGTGCTATTACGTGCAGGAGTCACAGCGCGCACCCAAAGTGCCGACGGCCTTGGACGACGCACCTGAAATGAGCGAGAAAGCACAAGAGTCGGACGTGGATGGTGTTGAACGCGACTCGGATGCTCGCTTGGGCAAAAGCAACATCGATTCAACCATCAGTATCGACAGTGTCAACGCAGTTTTTCGCGAAGCGGCTTTCGAAGATGAATTTGGTACTCCGCCGGAGCCTGTCGCAATGCCGCTCGTTGAATTGCCACCGGTAGAAGCATTCATTGCAGAAGCTGTTCCAACGGTTCCAACGGCATGGACGATGGTGGAGCGACTTGGCGACGAAATGCCGACGCCAGGGCCCGTTGAGCTACCCCATCGTTCAACCGCTGGAAAAGAATTTGGCGAACGTGTGCTAGAAAGCAACTCGGACGAGCCCGATGTCGAGGATATTGGGGAACCCGAAGCGGACCTAGTGAATGAGTACTATCGTTGGGACAGTTCGCCTTGGACAAAGGAATCTTCCCCAGCATCACCATCTTCGTTACCTCGGGAAGAAAATCCTGGGCATCGTCCGTGGGAAACCTAACGAATCAACTTTACGCAAGGCATTCTTGGCTATAATTGAAATCGAAACAGGCTCTGTGCATTCTTGTCCTAGGAAATGCGGGAGACTGAGTCTACCTTTTCTCGTTCGGAGCCCTCTGATGCATCCCGTCCCGCCACGCACGTCACCTGCCATCCGTACTCCATCCGTACCTCGGTTTGCATGCCTGAAGCATCGGATGCGATGGATGGTGTTGCTAGGAACCGTTTTTGCGTCGGCCCCTTTTTTTGGTTCGCATGAATTGGCTTATGGTGAGGAGCCAGCGGCGAAGTTCCTACAGCGGCTTCGCGAAGAGGGCATGTACGAGATGGGGCTCAAGTATCTAGATACGCGCGCCGCCAGCGATCGGTTACCTGCTTCGATGAAAGCCGATTTGCCGCTAGAGCGAATCATCCTTTTGCAAGAGTCGCTCAAGACAGTGAAAACGATCCAGCAGCGCGACGAACGGATCGCAGCGATCGAAAAAGGTTATAGCGATTTTCTCGAAGCACAGCCGACCCATGCACGCCGAAGCGAAGCGC
>CAIXME010000455.1 GCA_903920425.1 uncultured Pirellula sp.
CACATATGCTCTGCCAACGAAAGATTCACATCTTCCGCTACCAGTCAGACTTGTTCAGGAAACGAAAACACTCCCCCGTAGCGGAACTTGTGAAAGTTCCGGTGAATTGCCAGGCCCATATGCTCCGCCAACGGAAGATTCACATCTTCCGCTACCAGATTGACATCTTGTGCTACCAATGCGTTAGCCAATTCAATCCGCTAAAATCTCTTTACACCAACCATAAAAGCCTCGCTACAAGGGTATCGTTTACCTATCGTTTTTCGCATCCAATGGCATGTGTACCCAAAAGGCAATTCAACAGGCGTGACATCAACAACTATTTCGAACAACATGCGTAGAGATCGCGGAGTCACACTCGTAGAACTCCTGGTGGTAATCGCCATCATCGGAGTCTTGATGTCGTTGCTTCTTCCGGCAGTGCAAGCAGCCCGCGAGGCAGCGCGCAGAACCGCATGCGCAAGCAATTTACGGCAATTTCATTATGACTTTCGATCGGACCGCGAGTTCAAAAACGATCAAATACGCCCAATCGAATTGGTAAACATCTGCCCAACCTCAACGAAAAAGCTTGGCTACTTCCGGAACTATCTTGTCGACCTTGATGATGCCAAAATGAGCAGCAGCAACACGCTCCAGTTCTTTGAGCATGCTGGACGGGAATGGCGTTTCAACAACGACCCAAGCGAATACGACTGGTTCTCGGACAAGAATGTGCGTGAGAAAAAGTCACTGGCCATCATCAGTGAATTCGTCGACTACAAACGCCACAGTAGCAACCTAGCAAATTACCTCTATTTCGACGGTCACGTGCAAGTCATCCCGGCCCAAGCGATAGAAGAGTGGGCCATGCGTGGTTACCCGTTCGTCCACGTCGGTAAGGGATCGTACAGCGACTGATCTCGCTTCGCAAAACGTAGCAGGCATTTTCCAAATGCCGTCCGCCAAACAGCTAGTGGCAATCGATTTGTTACTGTCAATCGATGCGTGCGTAAATCGCTTGGCTGCGGCACATGGAATGTGCCAGTAACTTTGGGGCATCAATCGTAGTCTTGCTCGGGTTCCGCCCATACGTGTGAATTCCCATCGTCATCCATGTGCACATGGATGATGTTCGCTCGACAGCAAACAGGGCAATCCTCAACGTATCGCTGTGTGGCTCCTTCGCTCAAGTCCAGCGGGATTACGATTTCTTCCCCGCATGCATCGCAGACGTACGATGCGTCATCTTGCGATGCGACGGATTTTCTATTCCGCGGTTTTGAGTTGGCTGGATCGGACGGAAACAAAGTCATCGCGGCATCAGAAGCCAGTATCTGACACGCCCAATGCATGGCAGAAAGCGATCCGGGGTCAGCAAGTCGATGGTCATGCCCCACTTCCATCAACGCGTCGAGATCAAGTTCGCTTCGATTTACTAACTCTTCGCTATCCGCAAACGGGATAACTTCGTCCTCTCGACTATGCAATATCAATGTGTTGCTCCTGACGGTATCAATACTTCCCCATCGCTTCCATGCTGGGCAAAGTAGAACCATCGGAACCGTGCCGCTTTGAAGATTCATCGCGACGGCACCTCCGCGCGATGATCCGACAATGACGTCAGGTCGTTGCGTATCAAAAGCCAACTGAGCAGCCGACAAAGCGTCTTCCCAATCATCATCACTTAACTTGGGATTACATACCTCGTTCCCTTGCTCGATGAGATACGTCGGCTTGACTCCACCCACTACCGAGTTCCAACCATGCAGGAACAGAATCTTCAGTGGCTTAGGTTGATGCGTCACAACGATATCCAAACTGGCTGTGGTGCGTACGTAAAATGCATGCGAGGCTACCGAACACGCTATCGCATGCCGGTCCGGTCCAAACCGCATAAACAGAGTATACACAACATAGGAGCCATTCTCTCAAGCCTCATGTTTAGCGAAAGCATGTGAAAGTAGCGCATGGGATGACATCGTTAGCTCAAAGCCGCAATATCGCAACGCAAAACTGGACGGAGCTGTTCTTTTCGCCTTGGCGTCTTTGTGTGAGAATGAACTTTTGCGTCTGTTGGACACACAACCCCCTAATGCGAAAAAGTTTCTAACCAATCAGAACCCTTTGTATTGTTAACAATTGGCTTGTCACAACAACAGGCTTCGAATCGATACAATGTATGTTCGCATTCATTTGCTTTTGGATTGTTTTGCTTCCCTTTGTTAGGCTGTATTGATCGTGATCGCTCTGAAACAACTGCTCGCATGGCCCGTGTTGCTTTTTTCAACAGTTGCGTTTGCGGACGATGCAGTTTTGCTGAGGGATGCAGCGAGAAGCGGGGACATTGCAGCGGTAAAAAGCTTGATCCAGCGCGGCGCAGGGCTCGACGCAGTCTCGGAATACGGAGTCTCCGCACTGGCTCTGGCCTGTGACCATGGGCATACCGAGATCGTCGCCGCTCTACTGGAATCCGGTGCTAATCCCGATACACGAGACAAGTTCTATCGCTTCTCGCCCCTCGCATGGGCCGTCATGCGAAATCATGTCAAGATTACCGAATTGCTTCTTAATAAAGGCACCGCGGATATCGATTCCGTGTTTGGAAACGCCATCGGTATGCAGCAAGCGGACATGGTAAAGATTTTCTTAGCTTCAAAGAAGCTTTCGAACCAAGGCTTAGCAGATGGTCTTGCGGCCGCCAAAGGTTCTAAATCCGAACCCATCATTAAGTTGATTGAGGAGGCCATGTCGGATGAAGCTCGAGCTTTGTATGAAAAATCGGAACAAACCAGAGCCGCGACCGCAAAGCTGAACCAATATGCCGGTCTCTATCTCGATGAAAAGGGCAACAAGCTCACGGTAAAGATTAGCGAAGGCAAATTGCAAGTCATTGAAAGTGACCCTGACAAGCCAATCACGCTAGATGCCGGCACCGAAGACGAATTCTTGTCACGAGGATCCTCGATGACTTTCCAGCGAGAATCCGAAAAGATCGTTTCGCTCCGCTGGAAGACCGGCGATCGCGAATCAGCCTTTCGCAAAAGCAACGACGAGCGTCCCGAGAATCCGACCAACACCGATTCCGCACCTGTCGCTACATCGCTTGGTCAAGATTTCCCTTTAGCAAGTGCGCATTGGCCCAATTTCCGCGGCATGCTTTCTCGCGGAGTGAACGACGATACCCCTGTCGCTACCCTTTGGAACGGTAACGAATCGAAGGCAATCGCATGGAAAACACCCATACCTGGACTTGGCACATCCTCGCCTATCGTTTGGGGCGACCGAGTCTATGTGACGACCGCAATCCAAGGTTCGGATACGCAAGGGTTTCGCACGGGAGCATACGGAGATGTTGAGTCCGTTATGGCCGATGGAGAATGTTCCTATCAGCTGTTTTGTATTGATATGAAGTCCGGCAACATCTTGTGGGAACGTGAATCGAAAAAGCAAATCCCAACAGTCAAGCGACACGCAAAAAGCAGCCATGCCAACCCGACACCAGCCACCGACGGCACACATGTTGTGGCCTTTTTCGGTGGAGCAGGGATCTATTGCTATAGTACAGATGGCGAAATGCTTTGGAACCGCGACCTGGGAAAACTCGATAGCGGTTGGTTCTATGACCGAAGCTATCAATGGGGATTTGGGAGTTCGCCAATCATTTTTGAAGACATGGTGCTGGCGCAATGCGACGTTCACGATGGCTCTTACTTGATCGCTCTCGATTTGAAGACTGGACAAGAAAGATGGAAAACCAGCCGAGACGAGATTCCAACATGGAGCAGCCCTGTCGCGTTTGTTACCAAAGACGGCACACCAACTGTGGTGGTCACAGGGACGAAGTGCACGGCTGCTTATAACGCTCGAACCGGATCGCTTCTTTGGGAAGTTGGCGGGTTTTCCGAAATCATGGTACCAACGCCGCAAGTCACACCCGATCTTGCTCTGGTAACCAGCGGTTACGCGCCGGTGCAGCCAATCGCCGCGATCCTTCATAGCGCACGCGGTAAGCTCACTCTGCCCAGCGACAACGAAAAGCAATCGGCGTTCCTATGGAGCCAAATGCGAGGTGGACCGTATATGCCGACACCGCTTATTGCGAACAACAAAGTATTCGTGCTGGACAACTCAGGACTGCTCACATGCTTGTCTCTCGAAAACGGCAAACGACTCTATCGCCAACGACTGAGGAACGAAAAAGCGAACGCGTTCACTTCCTCGCCTGTTGCCGCGAACGGCCATTTATACTGCACGAGCGAAGAGGGAATCACTTTCGTCGTTGCCTTAGACGAAAAGGGAACCATCATCGCTCAAAACGAATTGGGGGAATCGGTGCTTTCTAGCCTGGCGATCGCAGGCGGCAAAATCCTAGTTCGGGCCGAAAAGCACTTGTTCGCAATCGAAACGACAAAAGACTGACCAATGTCCCTGGAACTGCGTCGGTAGCTCCTGCTGTGTCAGACCGTATAGGGCATCGATCGGATTCAATTCTAGAACGGGTTCAATAGTCCAGCGCAGCGCCGCCATCGACTTCGAGCCCCTGGCCGGTCATGAAACTGCTATCGTCGGTTGCTAAGAAAAGGCAAACGCGACCGATCTCTTGGGGAGTAGCCATACGCCCCAAGGGTTGCAGAGCGGCTATACGTGCCAATGCCGCTTCTGGATCAGATAAGCTTTGAGCCCATTGGCTCATGAGTGGCGTATCCACGTTGCTTGGCAAAATAGCATTCACGCGTATGCCATCTGCTGCGCACTCGAGAGCGAGCGATTTGGTGAACGCCAATTGCGCCCCTTTGCTAGCAGCATATGCGGTAGAATTTTTCTGTCCCAGCAAAGCTGTCATGGAGGAGATATTGACGATGGTACCTTTGGTTTCGCGCAAGTATCGCAGTGCGTAATACGCGCCGGCGTACGTGCTGATAAAGTTCACTTGCATCACGTGCAAGGCTTGCATGGGTGGCATTTGCTCAATCGGAGTATCGGGGGGGTGAATGCCCGCGTTATTTACCAAGCAATCGATCCGACCGCCCCAAGAATACGCTTTCTCGATTGCCTTTTCGACCTCTGCGGGGTGCATCACGTCCGCTTCGATTGCAAGAGCGCGAGCCGGGTAGCGTTCTGCAAGCTTTATTGCTTGCGAGAAATTGCGGTCAACAATGACAACTCGTGCACCTTCGTCCGCGAAAACCTCGACGCATCCAGCTCCAATTCCTTGTGCGCCACCGGTAACTACCACCACTCGATTCGCAAATCGCATTCGACGTCCTTCAGTAGAATCGTGTAAAGTATAGAAGTGCTGAGTTAGTCCATCATACCCTTAGTATCACCACTATGACACCTATCGTATTGCCAACGGTCTGCGCTTTGGATTGCCCTGACGCGTGTTCACTCCACATCACGGTCGAAGGAAATCGCGTAACCCATTTGGCTGGAAACCCAGACCATCCGATCACGCAAGGATTCGCTTGCGGCAAAATGGCTCGATATCCTCAACGGCAGGAGCAAGAAGACCGGTTACTAACTCCACAACGTAGAGTTGGCAAAAAGGGAGAAGGCAAATTCGAACCCATTTCGTGGGATGTTGCCTTGGACGAAATCGCCGCCAAGGTTTCAACCCTGTTAGACAAGTACGGTCCTGAATCAATATTGCCTTATCATTATGGCGGAACGATGGGGGTGATCGAAGGTGTGTCGCCTTTGGCGTTTTTCCGAGGCATCGGTGCTCTTGAACTGGACCAAACCATCTGCGCAACGACGGGTGGTGCCGGTTGGGAAGCGAACTACGGCCCCAACAAGATTGGAACGGACCCTGAAGATCTCGTCCATTCCAAGTACATCGTGTTGTGGGGTATCAATTCTCTGCGCAGCAACTCGCATAGCGCTCCATGGATCAAAGCAGCCCAAAAGAACGGTTGTAAAGTCCTGCATATCGATCCGTACCGCAACGAAACTTCCCGATTCGCAGATGAACATTGGCAGATCAAGGTGGGAACCGATACGGCTTTGGCTCTCGGGATCGGTAACGAAATCCTTAAAAACCATTGGCAGGATAGTTCCTATCTGGAAGCTCACGCCGCTGGTTTTGACGAATACCGACGAGCGTGTGAAGCATGGCCGTTGGAGCGGGCGGTTGAATACTGCGGTTTGAATTTGGACAGCGTTCGTGCGATGGTCAAAAGCTATTCGACCAGCGGCGCATCGTTTATCAAAGTCGGCTACGGCATGACGCGAAACGAAGGTGGAGGGAATGCAATGCGAGCAATCTCTCTCCTGCCGGCCTTGATCGGTGCTTGGAAACATCAAGGTGGAGGCGCATGCCTCTCCACTAGCGGCGCATTCGGTCTCAATGTCGGACCAGTGCGTGGCGACCAACTGCTGCGTCCGGGAACCCGGCATGTGAATATGAATTTGCTGGCGTCCGAGCTAGAGCCCGAAACGTCTTCGGTTCGAGGGTTGTTTGTATTCAATAGCAACCCAGCAGCGGTCGCTCCCGATTCATCGCGAGTCCGTCGCGGATTAGCGAACGAGGAGCTTTTCACTGTAGTTCTTGAGCACTTCCAAACCGACACGGCGGACTACGCTGACTATCTGTTACCAGCAACTACGTTCCTGGAACACACGGATGTCTACACATCGTATGGTCATTACTATTTGCAGTACTCGGAACCGATCGTCCCAGCGCGTGGACTTGCTCGTTCGAACCGCTGGTTTTTCGCAGAGCTTGGCAAGCGGTTGGGACTGGATGCGGAATGCCTCTACTGGGACTCGCAACGTATCGTTGAAGAGTTAGTTTCGTCGGACAATCCGCTGCTTCAAGGTATCACGGCCGAACGACTGATTAAGGAACGGAGCATCAAGCTGGATTTACCAAAGCCCTTTTTGCCTTATTCTCAAGGTAGCCATTTTGGGGACAAGAAGATTCGGTTTTCTCCAGCTCCTGAGCAACTGAACTTTGAAGTGCAACCCACGGCGGAGTTTCCGCTGCGGCTGATCTCACCACCGGGTCCATTCATCATCAACACATCGATGGGCAACGTACCCAGTGTCATCAAGATGTCAGGCGGAGAGCCACAGGTTGTCGTCAATCCGTTAGATGCTCAAGGTGCTGGAGTTAACGATGGAGAACGGATCCAAATCGTTAGCCCAAACGGCAGCATATTGAGAAAGGTGATTGTCAGCGAGGATACTCAGCCTGGCGTATTGATCGCGTTGGGGCAATGGTGGCCAAAGCTTGCACCGGACGGAAAGAGCCTCAATGATTTGACGAGTGAGCGTTTGACCGACCTGGGAGGAGGCAGCACATTTGGAAATCCTGTTGTCAGGATCGCCAAGGTTTAGGACTGTTGAATGGGTAATTGCCCCGTGCAGGAGATGAGCTGGAGTACGGGCGCGAAATCGAAATCGAAATCGAAATCGCGTTTAATGGGAGCGGTTTTTGAGAACCGCTCCTTGCTTGTTAAAGGCTTGTGAGAGTTACTCTCCGATCAATGCAGCAATCGGAACGCCATAATTGTTTTGGCGTTACCGACTGGTGCAGGAGATCGCAAAGGAATTACTTGCGTGCGCGAGGATGGGCCATGTTGACCCATGCGCCGTTCTGAGCACTGCTGGCGACGCATTGCTCGATGAAGTACATACCTTCTACGCCGTCATGCACATTTGGGTACAGCGTATTGGTGCGCTCGATCGTTTTGTCGTTGGCAACATCCACCATCGCATCGAAAGCAGCTGCATAGATATTCGCAAAAGCTTCGAAGAACGCTTCTGGGTGCCCGCTTGGCAGTCTGCACGCAGCGCGTCCGCTGGCGTTCATGTGCGGCGCGTTGGGATCGCGAGTATAAATGCGATGCGGTTGGCCGTTCTGACGAACGATCATTGCATTAGGCTCTTCTTGACGCCACGACAACGAACCTTTGGTACCATCGATCTCGATCGACAAATCGTTTTCGCGACCATGGCTGATTTGGCTAGCAGTTACGCTGCCCAAGCCGCCGTTTTGGTAACGTACGATCGCTGTTCCGTAGTCATCCAGTTTCCGGCCTGGTTCAAATATCTTGAGGTGGCAACTAATTTCAGCGGGGAGCAAGCCCGTCATGAATCGACCGAGGTTGTATGCGTGAGTTGCAATATCACCAAAGCAACCGGCAACCCCACTTTGCTTCGGATCGGTCCGCCAAGCAGCTTGCTTTTGGTCTTGGTCTTCCAATCGAGTGCGCAACCAGCCTTGAATGTACGACGAACGAACAGCTTGAATTTCGCCCAACTCGCCGCTTTGGATCATCTCACGAGCTTGGCGTACAAGCGGATATCCGGTGTAGTTGTGCGTCAGCGCGAAAACGGACTTGGACTGATCAACCAGTTTCGCCAACTCTTCTGCTTGGGCCAAATCAAACGTCATCGGTTTGTCGCAAACGACGTGGAAACCTGCTTGCAATGCAGCCTTTGCCACTTCAAAGTGCGTATGATTGGGAGTAGCAACAGATACAAAGTCGATACGTTCGCCGACAGGCTTCTTGGACTCAGCGTCCAGCATCGCTTGATAGCTAGGGTAAGCGCGCTCTTGGGACACATCGTATTCTGGTGCGGAAGCTTTGGAACGTTCTGCGTTGCTGCTGAAAGCACCTGCCACCAAAGTAGCACGGTTATCCAAACAAGCTGCAATGGAGTGAACACGACCGATAAAGGAACCTTGACCTCCGCCCACGATGCCCATCTTGAGTTTACGATTCAGCGGTCCGTTGGTCATGTTGATTCTCCAAAATCGGTGGAAGGATGAATGATGATCTGTCGACGCCAAGAAAATGCGTCCGCACATATGCATGTTCTACCAAAGTTGCATTGCTTTTCCAGTTGGCGATGGCAGTTAAAAAGAAATGTTGTATGCCTGATTGACATGCGAGCAAAACGGGCAAACAATGCGGACATGAAGGAGCAATCGAAGCGGCAGGACGCCGCAATTTTTCTCAAGGCGCAGTTTGCTTTGGTTGCAGGATGATAGTTGTTGCATTGCACGAGGCAAAGCAATGGCAAGGTCGCCACTCTCGTAACGTATGCACGCGAGATAAGTCTCGCGATGAATTTGTCCTTGGCGTTGTAGTTCTTTCTGACGTTGACGCAGTGTTTCTCCCGTTGTTTGTTTCACTTGCGGTGGTTTGTTGTTAGCGGTACGGCGCGAGCCGTCCGGTTGCGGGCTATTAATACTCACGTCGCCTAACAACCTTAGCGTGCCCTGGCGATTCCCACCGGGCAGCTTGCGCTGCTCCGCTACAATGAACAAAAATTGCATCGCAAGTGTTAGCGGTACGGCGCGAGCCGTCCGGTTGCGGGCCATTTATACTCACGTCGCCTAACAACCTTAGCGTTCCATGGCGATTCACACCGGGCAGCTTGCGCTGCTCCGCTACGATGTGGATATAATGAGCGAGCGATTGGATTGTATCGGTTGAGCCCCCTTTGAATTTCGCAGAAAGAATCGTTCCTTGAATCGAATGACTATGCATCGAGCATCCGCTTTGCTTCGGACTTGTTTCTTTCTGCTCATCTCAACGTTTGGGCTGGAACTTGCGAGTGCTTTCCAAACGACTAGCGATCCGGATGGGCTGAGCCCAGAACGAGCGTTCGCGTATCTAGAGCAGATCTGTGATATTGGCTCGCGGACGACAGGGACTGAAGGAATGCGCAAGCAACAAGAAATGCTCGAGCGGCATTTTGCGAAGCTTGGCGGCACGGTACTTTGGCAACCGTTCCCGTATCGCCATCCGGAAACGGGAAATGACGTTGAGGTCAAGAATATGTTTGTCCAATGGGCGCCTGAGAATCCCAATCGCGTCTTTTTGTGTACTCACTATGACACCAAGCCGTTTCCAACCAAGGACCCAATCAATCCCAAGGGCTTGTTTGTAGGAGCAAACGATGGAGGGAGCGGGACAGCCTTGTTTATGGAGCTGGGACATGCAATTTCGAAGCTGCGGCTGAACATTGGGGTCGATCTGATTTTTTTCGATGCGGAGGAGCTCGTCTATGATGAACGACGCGATCCGCTCTTTTTGGGATCGACTTATTTTGCGCATTCCTATGTAAACGACCCTTCAAGCGCACGTTACAAGAAAGGAATCCTTGTCGACATGATTGGGGATGCCGACTTGCAACTGTTCTACGAAGTGAACTCGTATACGTTAGCCAAACCGGTCGTAGAGGAAGTATGGACAATCGCAAAGCAGCTTCGAATCAAAGAGTTTGAAGCGAGGCCATTGCATGAAGTGCGTGACGACCATCTCGTGCTAAACAAGGTGGCGGGCATCCCCGTCATCGACATTATCGATTTCGATTACCCACGCGGTGCACCAAAGAACAAATCGTACTGGCACACGTCTGCTGACACTCCAGACAAATGCTCCGGTGAGTCCATTGTGAAAGTCGGTAAAGTACTTTTGCAATGGCTGAAGCAACAACGATAATGAAACCGACAGCGTCAATAGAGAAAAAGAGCTTGCTCGGCCCACTTATTCAACTGGACCACATCACCAAGAGCTACTCGAACCAAACGATCTTGAGCGATTTGTGTATTGAGATCGAGCAAGGCGAATTCTTGGCGATCGTGGGGGAAAGCGGCAGCGGCAAATCCACGCTGCTCAAATTGATTGCTGGTTTAGAGAGACCGCAAAGTGGTCGAATCTTGATTGGTAATCAATGCCAAGCTAACACGGCGCCTCATCTGCGAGACGTCGCCGTCGTGTTTCAGTCTTCGAACGGATACGATCACCTTACGGTTCGAGAAAACCTGTTCATGGCCACTCGAAAGACCGATTCGTCCAAGACTTCGGTCATGCACGAGTGGATTGATCGACTCGATCTGCAATCGACACTATCGCAAAAACTGGGCGAACTATCGGGAGGCCAATCGCAGCGTGTTGCAATCGCGAGGGCAATGCTGAGCGACAAGTCCATTGTCCTGCTCGACGAACCGCTTGCCCATCTCAACCAATCGATGAGAAAAGAACTGCGATCGCTCTTGAAAGAATCGCATCGCGAGACGGGCAAAACATTTTTGTACGTGACTCACGATTCCGAAGAGGCGATGCAGCTAGCAACACGAGTAGCGGTGCTTGCAAACGGCAACTTTCAACAGACAGGAACCGCAAGAGAGGTTTACGAAAATCCTGCTTGCCTCTCCGTTTCGCAACTCTTTGGGCATCAAGCGATGAGCGTAGTCAGACTTCCAAGCGATCTTGTGGTCGGCGACCAGGAAAAGGCGGGCGAAGCGAAACCGACAGAAGCGAAACCGCCTGGGGAACGAAACAACTTGGTTCTTTGCGGCATTCGCCCTCACTCGTGGTCGATCCGCACGATCAGGCGGCGGGCAAGTTCCACTAATGTTCAATCGATAGCCAAGCTCCAGCCAACCCCAGACGGTTTACTTTTGCGGGGGCAGATTGCCGATTGCAGCTGGCTTGGCGGATTCTGGCAAATTACTGTCGCGATGCCGAGTG
>CAIXME010000456.1 GCA_903920425.1 uncultured Pirellula sp.
ACGAAGAAACAGCGGAGCCATCAGCAACCGACGTTTTAATTAAAACCAGGAACACCAATCCAGCTCGATCACGTAAGCCGAAAAGCCGCCACCTCGCAGTCGGCTTGCTCGCTGTCCACCTCCACCACTCGGCCGAAAGCTAGTCGAGAGCATCTCCTGCGTTACCGATCGACGGCCTTTCCGAAATAACAAATCGCCCCCTATGCGGGAGCGATTTATGCAGAAGTCACGCGATCTAAACGGCTATTTCTTGATCACCGGCAACGTGGATGCCTCGGGACAAACCGTTGACAGATTGCTTGGCACATCCGCTTCTACCGTGCCAAGAGCCCAATTCAATCCGCCGATCAGAATGCTCTCGAACTTAGGGTTGGTCCAAACGTCTTCTCTATGCCCCATCGATGTATAGAAGACACGCCCCTTGCCGTGACGTCGCGCCCACGTCGCAGGATATGCTGGACGCTTGTAATCATCATCAACCATACCCTTTGTTTCCTGAACCAAAACCACATGCATGTCTTTGGCAAAATTCTTGAGGCTATACCATTCTTCGTTAAGCGAAAAAGATTCCGCTGGAACTCCTGGAAATGTCGGTGATGCAACTTTCATCTCTGCGACTTGTTGCCGTCCGTGCCGAATAAACTCGCCACCTATCATTTGAATGTAGGGATCAGGCGTTTCTTGAACCGCAAATGCTTCACCAGGAGTGTGAAACGTATCCGAAGCACAATGGCTTCCAGCAAAGCCCTTGCCATTGGCAACGGCATCGATCAAGTTCTGCTTGCCTTTAGCGGACATAGCAGGCTGCTTGTCCGTTCCCTCTTTAGTCAAATCAAGCGTGGTGTAAAACAGATATCCGTCGAATGATTCGTAGTCTTTATCAAAGATTCGGCCATCCTTGGAGCAAACAACTTCGATACCGTGCTTCTTGCCCAACTCCATCATGATGCGTTCCGCATAGCTGTATTCCGCTCCATTGCGTTTTACCACGTCATGCTCAAAGCCAGCACTCTTGGTAAAAAACAATAGCTTCTTGGCAGCTACAGGTGCACGTCCAAAGACGGTCGAATCGTTGAGAATAGTAGGGGCAGCCAACATAGCAGCCAGCGTACCAGCAGACTGACCTAAAAAGCGGCGACGATTGTTCGGATGGGTTGGGGTTGCGGTCACAATAACTCCAAAGTTCGGAAAGGATGTAAGGAAGGAAAGATGCGACAAGAGGCCTCGATTCAGACCTCTCATGATTGTACCGATTCTAATCGCTAGACCAGTATCTGTTCACCCGACGGCCCTCCAAATGAAGCAGTATCCGGCAGCGTTCACGCTTTGCTCTATCGGTTTTTTGGCCACGATTTGATTTGGAGCACGTCCATGGTGTAAGCTAACACCCAACACCGCGTTTGCTCAAAACTCCTGTCTACATGTAACGAAAATGGATCCGTATCCATGCAAGAAACCGTTTTTTCCAAGATCGTTCGCAAAGAGATTCCGGCCAAAATCGTCTACGAGGACGATCAAAGCCTAGCATTTCATGACCTCAACGCTCAAGCACCCGTTCACGTACTAGTAATTCCGAAACGACAAATCGTTTCACTCGAAGACGCCAATGACGACGACTCGCAATTGCTAGGACATTTGCAGATAGTCGCTCAACGGGTAGCGAGATTACTCGGCATCCATACTACCGGATATCGTGTTGTCATGAATTGCGGTCGCGATGGCGGCCAATCCGTCAACCACATTCACTACCATGTCCTGGGCGGTCGAGCCTTGGACTGGCCGCCTGGCTAAAAGCCCCATAGCAGCTCATTGGTATCACGCTTCCGTACAGCGTCTTGATAAATACTCCCCGATCAATGTAAATGACTCGTACGGCAATCGATAACCGAGTTACGCGAGTTTATGGACGACAAGTCGCGTCTATTGACCAAATCGCAGAGACTCTCGATGGGGACAATTTGTTTGCGTAAGCAACGCTATACGCGGTACACTGAATTGAGAATAGCGACAGACGCCTCGGCTTACTGCCACCAACAAGGTTTACATATGAAGATACATAGATTTCTTTCGATAGCACTTGCGTTATTGGCTATTGTATCTTGCCCATGTACGCCTCTCTCCGCCGACGATAACCCCACAAAAGACAAATCGAATCGCGACAAATCCGACAAGCCCATGAGGCCAAACGGAACCATCGCCGACCCTACCGTCGTCGGTGGCGAATCAGGCTCTACGATCAAAGTTGCAAACCTGGTCTACGCTGGTACAAAGACGAGCGAGTGCTTTTCCGATCACTTCCTGAAACGAGCCGAAGAATCTTCCTCGATCACGACCAGTCGTAAACTGCATTCGGTTAAGCTTGCGAGCGATGAGATATATAACTTTCCCATGCTAATCATGAACGGAGAAGGGGACTTTACGCTCCTCTCCCAAGAGCGAGACAACTTGCGCCGCTTCATTCAACGAGGTGGGTTCTTGCTTGCTTCTGCAGGTTGCTCATCCAAGGAATGGAACCAAGCGTTCCGTCGCGAAATGGCTTCCGTATTCCCCGAACAGTCTCTACAACCCATCGGCATGGAACACTTGGTTTTCCACACCGTCTACGACATCGGCGGCCTGAATGCAAAACACGGCACACCTCAGCAACTTGAGGGCCTGCACTTCGGTACGCGGCTCGGTGTACTTTATTCCCAAGACGGTCTGAACGATACTTCCAACACTCAAGGCTGCTGTTGTTGTGGCGGAAATGAAATTACCAACGCAGAACAAATCAATGTGAATGTTTTGATCTACAGCTTGCTGCAATAAAGTCCACTCAATGAACCAAGCTGCAAGATTGTTTCTTCGATACGTTCCTGTCTATGTTTGCTTGTGCATGTGTTTTGGATGCACTTCATCGAAGCCAACTGACTCGCTACATATCGTCATCAGTGGCGACACAGCCGGCTGGATTACCCCCTGCGGATGTGCGATCAATCAATCGGGAGGGCTCGAACGTCGTGCCTCGTTGCTCAATAAGTTTAGCTCGAAAGAAAAGCGCCTCTATCTCGACGTAGGGGGCTCTGCATCAGGCACTTCGGAATACCAACAGGTTAAGTTAAACGCGATTCTAAATGGCGATCGAGACATGGGACTCGAGCTACACAATATTGGCGTTCCGGAATCCCAGTTTTCGCCGCAAGCATTATCTGGGTTCGCAGCAGCATCCGATATCCAATGGGTATCAGCCAATCTAGAAGCCGTAGAAAGCTCAAACCTCGATCGCAAGCCTTCGTTCGCTACCCATAAGATTATAGAACGCGCAGGATTTCGGCTCTTGGTGACCGGCGTCATCGATTCCGCCATGCTAAAAAACACCCAATGGCGAGCCAAAGATCCGGCGTCTTGCATCTTGGATGTGATCGGGAAGCAAAAGGCCGATGTCGTACTCGTACTGGCCTATATGGATGAACCAGGTCTGCGAGCGTTAGCAGAATCACTACCCGAGGTGGACTTTATCGTGGGCGGTCCAACGGGCCAAACGTTAGCTCCCACACGTGTTGGTACGGTCCAAATTCTTTCCGCCACCAACAAAGGCAAATTCCTCTCTCATATCGAACTGAAGCCATCTACGAAGAAATGGGAGGTGAACTCGATAGGCTCTGCAGAGGTAACAAGTTCAATAGAGCGAGACCCAAGCCAATCAGCGAACGTCGAACGCTATCTTGCGACCCTCGCTGAGAAAGACTTTGCATCAAACGAAACAGGGCTGATCACCATGCACACGCGTCAGTCGACAAGCAATTATCAAATTGCCGGCTCAACGACTTGTGTCGAATGTCATAAATCAGACGACCAGATTTGGCATTCGTCAAAACATGCGAACGCCTGGAAAACCCTAGTCGACAAAAATTGGCACGTCGATCCTGCATGTCAGCAATGCCACACCACCGGTTATGGTATGCAAGGTGGGTTCGCAAAGGTTTCCACCACGCAAGCCATGGGAAACGTCGGATGTGAGAGTTGCCACGGACCTTCGCAAGCCCACGTGAGCGACCCCAAAATCAGGACTCCGTACCTCGCCCGAGAGCAGTGCATTCGGTGCCACGATCACGAAAACAGTCCCGAGTTTGCGTTCCCTGCCTATTGGGAAAAGGTCGTGCACGGCAAGCCCGTTGCCAAACAATAGATTCACAATCACGGGCTTCGCTCACCATGTCCATTTCGCCACGCATGGTGATTTACATGCTACCGATCCAGCTCGCCAACTTGCTCAACCGGGTGATTGAAAAGATAATCCCAAACAGGCTCATGGATGAATTTGCCCGATCCATCCAACACCGCAGCGCCACCAGGAACGGATGCACCATGCGCCTTGTCGGCACTTTTCTTGACATCGGCATTGGTTATCAAACGTCGCGAGTTCTCGTAAGGTGGCTTGTTCGTATCCACATCTATGACAGGGCCGAACTCGTCTAGATTCAGCAGCTTCCACGACCGTGGATAATGATCCTTTGTCCATCCACTATCGAGTGTATGCGTAAAACCAAAGAAGCGATTTTTAGGTGTTGCAGATGGCAGCACATACCAATTCTCAAGTTGATCGCGTGGACCTGAAAACATCACAACACGATCCACGCGTTGGTGCAACGCAAAACGTGCTGCCGTTGTAGAACCGTGCGATATTCCAGCCAGAATCACTTTATCCCACACCAGAGATGAACCATCCTCGGTTAAGAATTGCCCCCACTCACCTTGAGGATTCTTCATCGCGAGCCACTTCACAAACACGCGAGTTCGCTCGGCAATACCGTCCGCATGGGGTATCTCAATTGCTTCGCTAAAGTCTTCGCCAGTAGCTGCCTCCAGCCGAATCCTACCAAGGTACTGATCATCAGGTGGAGGCTCTTTATTCAGCGATTTAAACCAACCGTTGGCATAGTGTATTTGCACAGCATGTAGACCATAGCTATTCAACCTATCAAACAACGGTTTGTTGTGCTGCATCAGCCAAACAACCAGTTTGCCTTGAGAGGGAACTCTTGTATCAACAGAGGCGATTTCCCAATCGGTTGGCTTTCCATCTTTCTCGAATAGAAAATCAATTTCAGGATGCGGCTTAGCCAGTGGGTCCAACTCACTGGCCCGTGCTCGGAGATCAAAACGCTGCGACTTCGCATTTGTTTGTGCGCATGCCGTTTGGCCAAGGAGTATGCTGAGTGCGATACCGCAAATTGGCAGCGGAATCGCTGCGAGCCAGTTGTGTTTCATAAACGGATGGACACTGATGCAAGAATATTCTGGGCCGTTACAAAATCATGGCTCGTGGATGGAATCCATCTCGCGCGTGCGGCGAGTTAGAACACACCATCTCCGAACGATCGCTTATCCAACTTGGGTGCGGACTCCGCATCGCTCGACTTTTTGGCCTCCAAAAAGTGTGGCTTGGGAACAATGGCGGATTCAGTCGGCACAATGGTATCGTTGAGAGCTTGATCGTCTGCGTGCGTCGACTCCAAATACTCGTCATCGTATCGCGATTTGTAACCTGGCTGTTTTGCCCGCTCGAGTTCGATGGAGTATTCCCGAATCACTGAACTCTGGATGAGATCGCGACATGCTTGGTTGATCGGGTGAGCGATGTCTGCATAGAGCTTGTTGGCGCCGCTCCCCTCAGGCTCACGGACATCTTGCGGACCGCGAAGTCGAGCACCGCATTGATTGCAATAATGGCTGCGCATGTGGTTTTTATTTCCACACTTGCCGCAGCGAGCCGTCATTTTGCGGCTTGGCATGGCGACAAAGGGGCCGTTTACCCCTTCGATAATCTTGAGGTCACGGATAACAAAACAATGATCGAGCGTAATTGAGCAGAAGGCCCGTAACCGATCCTCCGAATCCTCCATCAGCTTGATGCGTACCTCAGTGATTTCCATGGCAACGATTCCACTCCCTTTAGACACAAACCTTACGGCCTATGTGTTGTTTCGTATTCTTGCAATTTGCTCGTCAATCCCCGGCGACTGCCACGATTGTGCACAATATGCCCTCATCTCCCCCTGCGACATTAATTCACTAGCTATCTTCTCGGCTTCTTCGTGGCTACTGCACAAACAAAACCTTGCTGATCCACTCCCCGAAAGACTCTGTCCACGATGGTTGTACCGATTGAGCCGCCTAGTTGCTCCGCTGATCCAGTCGGTTGCACTCGTTGCAGGAACTTCGAGTCGATTGAACAATTCTTGGCCAATGGTCTCCAGGTCGCCTAAGTTTAACGCCTGGATAAGCAACTCGGGGCTTCGCGAAGTAAACGAGTCAAACTTCAATGCCGAAAAAACCTCCTTGGTGCTGCAGCCTCGTGGAGGGTGAACGATAACGAAATCCAACTTTCGGCCAGCGGTAAGGCATTCGATTTGCTCGCCGCGTCCAGTACAGCGAGCAAGCCAATGCCCTGCGCGATGAGACTGAAGAAAAAAATTAATATCGCTACCAAGTTCGCTGGCGACCCCAAAGGCTTGGTCGCAATGGTTTGCATCGCTCCAAAGTAGCACTCCAAGAACCAAAGCAGCTGCAGCATCGGCACTGCCACCACCAAGTCCTGCCATCGCGGGAATTCTTTTTATCAACCTAATATTGGCTCCCGCGCTCGGATGATCGCATGCGATCCGCATACGATGGAGCGCCTTGATCACCAAGTTCCGTTCATCGGTGGGAATATCCCAGGCGAGATCGTCTCCATCCAAAGGATGTCCGTATCCATCTGGAAATTCCACATTCAGAAGCAATTGCCCATCGTCGCGATGCGTTATTTCAAGCTCATCCACCAGCGATACCGCCATCATGATGGTATCCAAGGAATGATAGCCATCGACGCGCTTGCCAAGGACCTCCAGGAACAAATTAACTTTGCAAGGAACAGTAACCCGAAAACCGTCACCGGATTTTTCGATGATCATAGCATCACGAGCAAGTAGGCATCCTGGGAAGATTGGGCGTTATTCAAAAGGACACCACAATGTACGGATTTTGGCAAGCTGGGTCAATCTGGCAATCCTTTCGGACCAATTACTTAGCTACCGGATAGCCCGACTCCGTCCAACCTCTCCAGCCGCCATCGACACTGATTACGTTCTGGTATCCCATGCGTTGAAGGTTGTCGGCCGCCAGAACGGAGCGAAATCCACCGCCACAGTAAAGCAGTATCTCTTGATTGGTATCCGCAACGACACTTTCGATATCGCGTTCGATTATCCCTTTCCCCAAGTGAATTGCGCCGGGAATATGACCAGCAGCGAATTCGCTTTCTTCACGAACATCGATGATTGTGAGTTTCTCCTGATCATCGATTCGGCTTTTCAGGTCCTGAATCGTGCATTCGCGCACTCGCGATTTGGAATCCTGAACGATAGCTAAGAAACGTGGTGCGTGTTGTTTTGCCATAGTACTTCGGTATCCACCGTTCAAGCGGGTAATTTGGTGAGTTCGGGTAGAGGTTGAGGATAGGTATTCGAAAACAACTTGAATTATTTTGCAACAGGGTGGAGAAACCGCTCAATCGATGCCGATGATCTCTTTGCGGCGAAGTATCGACTGAATGCACCTCAAGCAATTGGGGCTCTCAACGATACGAGCCCGGCGTTCAGCTCGGGGTTTTCCCCGGGTAATGTAGCTTGAAAACCCCTTTCCCAGTGAGTCATTCGTTGGGACGTTTGTTTGCAGCCTGTTTCGGATGTATTGCTTTGTCAGCCACCATTGTGCTTGGCTTGCTTTGCAATGATATCGCCGATTCCATTTTGACCAGAGCCCTGAAGGCATCGATCGCTTTTACAGTGGTTGGCTGGGTTATAGGTCAAATTGCCGATACGGTGGTTCGAAAAAGTGTTGAGATGAATTACCGGGAGCGGTTTGAAAAGTTACGTGAGCGACGCAAGAAAGAGGCCATGGAATAGACCCTTTGGTTCGTTGCCAAGCCAGATTTTTTGGTGCAAATTCGCCAAAAGATGCTGGGCTAGGCAATTTGGTAAAGGGAGTTCATGGATTGGCTGATTCTTTCCTCAATTGATGTGGAATCCTGGGTTCCAAGTCAGTAGAGTCCGCGTCGCAGGACGCATACCGCACTGAAGGGCAGGAAGCCCCTCAGCGTGGCAGTGTGTCACTGGATGGTTACACACATGCTTCGTCCGCGAAGCAAAGCCAGATTACAAGATTAACTGATCTTCGACTGCCCCAGGAGATCATGCCCTTGCCATGTCAATCACGGAGGTTCGGATGGCGACGACCGTAGCATCAAACATCGACATTGTTGATGTATGGAATAAATACAAAGCGGATTCAACAAACGTTGATTTGAGAAATATTCTCATTGAGCGCTACATGCCTTTGGTTCGCTTTAATGGCGAACGACTTCGGGCCAAGCTTCCAGAGGGAGTCGAACTCGACGACCTTATCAGCGCCGGGATCTTCGGTTTGATGGATGCCATCGACGCGTTCGACATGGAGCGTGGCGTCAAATTTGAGACATACTGCGTCCCGCGAATCCGCGGTGCGATGTTGGATGAACTACGGACCATGGACTGGGTCCCGCGTTTGGTTCGCAGCAAAGCGAGCAAACTGAACGAAGCGACAAAGCTCTTAGAAGCAAAATACGGTCGCGCTCCCAGCACGCATGAGATCTCCCAGTACATGGGTATCTCAATCGACGAACTGGAAAAAATGAAAAGCGATGCCTCCGCAGTCGGACTCGTATCGCTCAACAAGAAGTGGTACGAAACCGACAGCTACAAAGACGTTCGCGAAATTGACGTCCTCGAAGATAAACGCAGCGAAGACCCAACACGACGTGTAAACAAAAGCGACCTCATGCGTCTGGTCACCAAGGGCTTGAATCGCAACGAACGATTGATCATCATCCTCTACTACTACGAGGAACTCACGATGAAGGAAATCGGTGCTACGCTCGATCTGAGCGAAAGCCGCGTCAGCCAAATGCACACAAGCATCGTGCAGCGTCTCCAAGAACAACTTGGACGTCGCCGTCCTGAGTTCGGTACCTAAACGCGAACGCCATTTTGCTAAATCCAAAAGCCCCGCCGTTAACCTGGCGGGGTTTTTTATTGGTTAGGCCAACTCAGACCAAACACCACATCGGTATCCGACAATTGATCGACCGTCGGACTGCAGATGCGCGCGTAGTACAAATCCTCGGTGCCTGGTATCGGGAGTATCTTGAATCGCGATCGTTCATCGGTCCCAATTGGTGCCAACACGCGCAACGTCTGCTTCAAATCTTCGATCTTGGAATTCTGTGGCATCCGAATGGGTACGACGCGAACTAGCTTGCGTCTCACGCTAGGTACGGTGATCCAAAACGTATCTCCCGAGATAGGTACCATTTCGAGTGCGTAGTCATTCAAAAATCGTCTGGCTACTTGAGGCAACGAACGGCCACGCAAAACCGAAACCGCCGTCTTGCCCGGCGTCAGTCCATGCGACCATACATTCTGCCAGTCGATGATTAAATTCGCTTCGGTTACTGACGCCGTAGTGCTCAAGAGCTCGGCGATCGGCCTGGCGTCGGGTGTACTGATCGAGAGAGGAACGGTATTGCTCAGCAATCCCTTACTACGGTGCCATTCCGATGTGACAAACGTTGCTGAACTCGGAACAGGCCGATGCCATAGGTTGTTGGCGGGCAACTGCTTCAAGGCTGCTAGCTCATACAAAGATGACTGCACGTTCGCTTTTTCTATCGCCGTCGCCTGATCTTGCCATTCCAGACGCCCATCGACAAAGTTGCAGACATCGTCGCATTCCCATAACTTGAGCAAAGCCTCCACTCCCTGTTGCTCAAATCCTTCGGGAAACAACCCTTGCACGCTCCAGTCCGTTGGCAGCTTTGCCTTCAGCGATTCACCGCTTGCCGACACGACCGGTAACCCTTGCGCATCGACCGACCAGGTCAGTCCATGGCGATCTAGCAAACCGATCATGAGCTCGTCGATCGATTTGTTTTGCTCATCAAACGGAATAGGCTTGGTCAAATCGACGCCTGCAATCCGGCACGATTGCCAATCCACCGTGATGCCAACCCCGGTCATACGACCAAATAAATCGATCGTACGCAGCATCGTCGTATTGGCCACCTTAAAGGACGTGATCGGCAGCTTGGCTTTTTCAGACCAGCTCGGCACGGCTTGTGGCAATGGGTGGAACTCATGCCCCTTGGGAATCTCCTCGTTCTGAATATCCAGCTCGCTGATGATGTCCTTGTCTTCTAGTTTAGGCGCAGGCATGGTGTCGCGTTGAAACCACTTGTCGAGCTCCGACATGATCGATGACGGAGCTTCCAATGTGTTGGCATCTTCTGGTGGCTTTTCCATAGTCGACGGATTGGGTTTTGGATTTTCCGTTGCCCCTTTGTTGGTATCAGGCGTCGTATCCGATGGATTGGTCTCGCTCGACGGCATCGAAATATCCGAAGGGATTTCAGCGGGTCCCGCTTCGTCGTTCGTTTTTTCTTTGTCTTCGGTCTCGCCTGTTTTGTCTGGCTGAGCCATCTCCGGTTTAGTGGGATCTGGTACCGTTGGCTTTGCCTGGTTGTCTCCGCTTGCCTCGCCGTTAGGTACGTCTACAGGTGCTGGCTCCTTGAGCGGCTTCAATACAGGATCATCTTTGGCGATCAGATCTTTGTCCTTGCTGCCCACCATATTGATAAACGCCACGAACAAGCCAATCGCGACCAACGAACCGGCAGCACCAATCGACCCAAGAATGATCCACTGCCGACGTTTCGCTGCTTCGCGTGCCTTGGCCGCTTGCTTTTCCAACGGGCTCTCGACCAATGGCTTTGAGGTCGCCTGGAATGGAGAAGGCATTGGGACGACATTGCGATTCGATTCCACTGTTGTATGAAAGCGGACATTGGCGTCCTGCTCCACATCGGCGGGAGTAGCAAATGATTCATTTGCCAATAGTTCATCCCAGTCAGGGTCGCCCACCTTGGTAATCGCTGCGGAGTTTACGATCGGAACGTTGACCTGTTGTGGTGCGGCACCACTAGGCACCCCCTTGGCACCAGATGGCCCCTTGGCAGCCGACGGCGCGGGCGACTCCGATGGCACAACGATGGATTCTTTGCATTTGGGACAAGGGAGCACCTTTCCCAACAATTGAGCATGGCGGACAACAACCTTGCTGGAACAATGCGGGCAAGCGAGTCGAAATGGTTCCAACGCAGCACCAAATAGAGACAATGGAATTCGAGAAGGATCGTGTTCTATCTATCATATCCCGGTTTACGGCCAAGAATCAAACGTCCCTTTTCATTCGTGTATATTTCCCTATGTTTTAGGTTCACAGCGATTCCGTTTTTTCCAACAGTCCTGTCTTTGGGAACTCGCTTGGGCTACTCCCCCTGTTTCAAAAGTCGCTAGATCGAACGAGGAAACTCCCATCACTACCGTCGATATCATTGTGATAGGAGGAGGTCTAGCCGGGTCCACACTGGCTTGGCAAGCACACCGGATGGGCTTGTCCGTCGCTTTGATTGACCGTCCTTCGCCCCGATCCTGCTCCCGAGTGGCAGCAGGGCTTGTAACACCCATCACAGGAACGCGAGGTGCCGCCAGCTGGCGATGGGGCGAGTTTTATTCCGCAGCCAACTCATTCTATGTGCATATAGAATCCGTAACGCATCGATCGTTTTGGCGGACGGAACCTGCAATCCACATTTATCGCAACGAGGCCGAGAAAAAAGTCTACCAGGAGCGTTGGATCGAAAACAATCCTGCGACTGCGAGAGAGCCAATAACTGTAACATCCCTCGACGACGTCGCGCTTTCAAAGCTGCGTATGCCTCATGGCGCTTGTTCCTTTGAACCTGCTGCCCGACTCAATACCGTTGCTTACTTGGATGCAACACGCGAATACTTTGAATCGATAAACAGCTACTACGCAGTCGATATCCAATGCGACCAGGACCTAGACTTGCAGAACTCGGAACACGTAAGGATCCACTCGCTCGATTTGACTGGAAAACGCATCGCGCTGTGCCAAGGTTTTGCAGCAAGAGAAAACGCACTCTTCTCCGATCTTCCATTGCATCCAGCTCGAGGTGATATCCTGGAGATCGAGAGCCCCAACGTAGAGTTCCAGTCAATCGTTCACGGGGATGCTTGGGTTGTTCCTACTCGCAACAACTGCTTTCTCGTCGGTGCAACCTACGATCGATTCGAGCTTAACGACAACGTCGAATCCAATAATGAACCCGCCACGCGTTTTCGAGCGGAGTTGATGTCGCGATGGGAAGCCATGGTCGGCGGTTCGTTTGCTGCTGGTGATCATATTGTCCTCGACCAAAGAGCAGCGGTTCGCCCCGCCAGCTTTGATCGTCATCCATTGTTGGGGCAACATAAATCCTTGCCCAACGTTTTCTGCCTCAACGGCATGGGTTCCAAAGGGACCTTGATGGCTCCCCGGTTAGCACACTTGCTCCTGGAATCCATGCAAGGAAATGAAATCGAACGCTCGCTGAACTGGAGGCGCCGA